>JAHEGF010000016.1 GCA_024645155.1 Phyllobacteriaceae bacterium
TGCAGCTGCCGCGGCCCCGATGGCCGAACCTGCACGCCCGGCAGCGCCGGCTGTTGAAAAAACCGCCGTCGTCGCCGAGGACAATGACGACCCAATTGCCGAGGCTATCCGTCTGGCCGAGGAAACGGCGCATCGCCAGCAGCCAGCCGCACTGCCGAGCACCGGCCGGGCAGTTGCCGAGGATGAGTTCTCGCCGAGAAGCCGGATTTTTGGTGCGACACGGGAACCGGCACCACAAGTCAAGCCGGCAACACCGCCGATACAGGCGGAACGCCCCGCTGCAACCGCTGCGGCTCCGGTTCCGGCAAAGCCGCGTATGCCGAATGTCGAGGATTTTCCACCGGTCGCGCAAGCGGAAATCGAGCAAAAAGCTGCTCAGCACCATGCCCATGAGGACGACCGCGGTCCGATGGGACTTCTGAAGCGATTGACGCATGGCTTGTCGCGGCGGGATGATGAGGCCCCGGCGGCCCATGACAAGCCGCGCGAGGCAGTGCTCCGCAGTCCTGCGCCGGACACGCGCCGTACGCCCGGTGATGATGCGCAGCTTTATGCGCCGCGCCGTGGTCAACTCGACGATATGGGTCGTTTAACACCCCGGCAAAAAACGACTCACGAAGATGACCAGCTCGAAATTCCGGCATTTTTACGCCGGCAGGCAAACTGACCCTGTAACAATTGGTAACAATCAGATTGGGGCGAAGACACTCTTCGCCCCAGCATGTGCGAAAATGATAATATTAACAAAGCGTTACTAAATCAGCGCCGAAGGACGCTGTTGTAATAGTGAGTAAGAAAGCGTGATTTGGAGTCGTCCGACTGTGAGGGTATCTTTTCGCCATTGGGGAATGAATTTCTGTGCTGGCGTGGAGATCATCCAAGGGGACTTTCCAGCAGTAAGCCACGGAAACAAAAGTGAATTCCGCTTGCGCGGAAGTTTTCACGAACCTGGGGCGGGGTTGTGAGTATAGATTTGCACGATTGTCAGACAACACTGAGGGGACGTGCCGCGCTGTCCGGCGTAGGCGTTCATGGCGGAAAACCGGTTACACTGGCGCTAACGCCAGCAGATCCCGATACAGGAATCGTATTTCAACGAACCGATGAACATGGCGAGACCGTCGATCTACGAGCGCTTGTCTCGGAAGTAGGTTCGACCGATCTTTGCACCGTATTGGGTGATCCTTCGGGTCTGCATGTCGGCACTATAGAGCATTTGGTTGCAGCGCTGTCGATGATGGGTGTTGACAACGCGATTGTTGAAATTGACGGGCCGGAAGTGCCGATTATGGACGGCAGCGCTTCGATGTTTGTCGACCTGATCGATGAAGCCGGCATTGAATACCAGGCGGTCAAACGCCGCTATATCCGCGTCATCAAACCGGTACGAATCGAGATCGGACCGAGCTGGGCAGAATTCCGGCCCTATGACGGCACCCGATTTGAAGTGGAAATAGATTTCGAGAGCTCCGCGATTGGTCGGCAGGTTTTCTCGCGTGACGTCAATGCCCAGGTATTCCGGACGGACATCTCCCGGGCCCGCACCTTTGGATTCATGAAAGATGTCGAGCGGTTGTGGGCTGCCGGTTTTGCCTTGGGGTCGTCACTGGAGAACTCTGTGGTCGTCAGTGAAGACGGTGCAATAATCAATGTCGAGGGCCTGCGTTATGCGGACGAGTTTGTCCGTCACAAGACACTTGATGCTATTGGCGATCTTGCACTTGCGGGTGCCCGGTTCATTGGCTGTTTCCGCTCCTACCGCGGCGGGCACAAGCTTAATGCTGCTGCACTGTCACGTCTTTTGTCCGATCGTTCGGCGTATGAAATTGTTGAAGCGAAACGCCCTACGCGTGGCCGTTCCGCGGAACTGGTAACAGTTAGCACGGCGGTTTTTGCGCCTTGGACACTCTAACCACTTCCCGCTACCGGCCCGGTTTAACGTCGCGATTGGCATTTGCCACAAAAAACGCGTGTTTGGCCGATCTATAGTCCGCAGTTACATAACGGCCATACCCGGGGCAATGTTTCATTGTGAATCATGTTCCATTGTGTTTTATGGCGCGTGTAACTGATATACCGTTGATCGAAAGTCATGAGATGTCTGATACTTCCGCTGTTCGTTGGGCCGACCGGCCACTAGCTAGGCTGATTGCGTGGATAATGTGTGCCGTTATCGTCCCGGCCGCCCTTACCGCATGTGCGTCGGATGACGATGTTGATTTGACAACTTACGTTGACCAGACCGAACCGGCCGACATGCTTTACAATCAGGGTCTGGCCAACCTGGAATCCGGGCGGCTGGCCGAGGCGTCAAAAAAATTTGATGCAGTTGACCGCCAGCATCCCTATTCCGAGTTTGCGCGCAAGGCGCTGGTCATGTCGGCTTTCACGAAATACCGTCAGGGTGACTATGACGAGGCAATCAACACCGCAAATCGCTACAAAACGCTTTATCCTTCGACTGATGAAGCGGCTTATGCCCAGTACATCATCGGGCTTTCCTATTTCCGGCAGATCAGGGATGTAACCCAGGACCAGAAAGAGGCAAACCGAACCTATGAAGCGATGTCCGAAGTGGTCGAACGCTGGCCGGAATCGGAATATGTGGAAGATGCACAGACCAAAATCCGGTTTGCGCGCGATCAACTCGCCGGAAAAGAGATGCTGATCGGGCGTTATTATCTTGAACGCAGCGATTACCTGGCTGCAGTGAAACGCTTTCGTGGCGTGGTCGAGGTCTTTTCAAATACCCGGCACATCGAAGAGGCGCTGGCCCGGCTGGTCGAAGCCTATTATGCAATGGGCCTGACATCGGAGGCACAGACCGCTGCGGCCATTCTCGGCCACAACTTCCCTGACAGTGAATGGTATCGGGATTCCTACGCATTGCTGCAAAAAGGCGGTCTTGAGCCTCGCGAAAACAAGGGATCGTGGCTGTCAGCGGCGGCAAAGCGCATCATTGGCACCTGACGTGCGGCGATGCTGGCGCACCTTTCGATCCGTGACATCGTTCTTATCGAACGGCTTGACATAGACTTCGGCGCCGGATTGTCGGCTCTGACCGGCGAAACCGGAGCAGGAAAATCCATTTTGCTTGATGCGTTGTCGCTGGCTCTTGGCGCCCGTGGCGATGCGACGCTTGTGCGCGAAGGACAAGCACAGGGCCAGATCACGGCCGTTTTCGACGTGCCGGCCGCTCATCCCGTTCGCGATCTTCTGCGCGAGAATGTCGTTGATGATGACGGAGACATCATCCTGCGCCGTATTCAAAGTGCCGATGGCCGCACCCGCGTTTTCATAAATGACCAGCAGGCGAGCGTCGGCCTCATGCGCGAGGTTGGGCGGGCCCTGGTCGAACTTCACGGGCAGCATGACGAACGGGCACTGGTTGATCCAGCAGCCCACCGTGACCTGCTTGACGCGTTCGGCGGCCATGGAAAAGACTTGGAATTGGTCCGTGCCGCTTTTGCGGAATGGCGGGCAATTACGCGCGAGTTGGAACTACACCGTGCCAGAGTGGACGCAGCCTCCCGTGAGGCTGAATATTTGAGAGCGGCGGTTGAGGAATTGGGTGTGCTTGACCCTCAACCCGGTGAGGAAACTGTTTTGGCCGAACGCCGGGCTGTGATGATGCGTGCCGAAAAAACTGCCAGTGACATTATTGATGCTCAAGAGGTGTTATCGGGACTTCGGTCTCCGCTTCCTGATCTTTCGGGCCTGTTACGCCGCCTCGAACGCAAGGCTGAAAGCGTACCGGGAGTATTCGACGATGTGATCGAAGCGCTCGATGCGGCTGTTCGTTCGCTTGACGAGGCGCAAATCGCAATCGAAAGGGCCGCCAGTGCTGCCGAGCACGATCCCGGAGAACTTGAACGCGCAGAAGAGCGGTTGTTTGCGCTTCGTGCTGCAGCGCGCAAACATTCGGTGAGCGTTGTCGATTTGGCGAAACTGCGCGACGACATGGCGGCAAGCCTCGCCGATATTGACGCTGGCGGCGAACGGTTGGCCGTGCTTGAAGCCACGACCGAAGCAAAAAAGGCCACGTACGACGCAGTAGCCGGCGATTTGTCCAAACTGCGCCGGCAGGCCGCATCAAGCCTGCGCTCTGCCGTAGAGGCCGAATTGCCCGCGCTCAAGCTGGAGAACGCCATCTTCCATGCAGATGTGGCAACCGGGCAGGCGACACCATCAGCGGATGGCATTGATACGGTTGAATTCAGGGTTCAGACCAACCCGGGAACACGCGCCGGGCCGATCATGAAGGTTGCCTCCGGTGGTGAGCTGTCACGCATATTGCTGGCACTGAAAGTGGCGCTTGCGGACCGCGGTTCGGCGCCGACTTTGGTTTTTGATGAAATTGACACCGGTGTCGGCGGTGCGGTTGCAGATGCCATCGGCCAGCGGCTGATGCGTCTTGGCTCCGAGGTCCAGGTCCTGTCGGTTACCCATGCGCCGCAAGTCGCGGCACGGGCTGCCGCACACTACCTGATATCGAAAACGGCTGAAACACCGAATAAGGTGGTTACTGCCGTGAAGAAGATCGACGAAGCGGCGCGGCTGGAAGAAATCGCGCGAATGCTGGCCGGGGAGACAATCACCAACGAAGCGCGTGCGGCAGCCGGAAAACTGCTCCAGCAAAATACCGCACTGGCATCTTGAGACGCCGTCAGTGCGCGCTATTGTAGCGTGAAGTCCGTTACGGGAAGAGCCCATTGGCCAAACACGAATTCCGGGATGTAGGGAGCCTTACCGAAGCCGAGGCCGAGGCTGAACTGGCATGGCTGGCCGGTGAAATCGCACGTCACGACAAGTCCTATCACGGTGAGGATTCGCCCGAGATATCTGACGCGGATTACGATGCCTTGCGCCGTCGCAATGAAGAAATCGAAACGCTCTTTCCGAAACTCAAGCGTCCGGACTCGCCCAGCATGCGTGTTGGCAGTGCAGTGTCTGAAAAATTTGAGAAAATCGTTCATGCAGTACCGATGCTGTCGTTGGACAATGCCTTTTCCGACAAGGATGTGCGCGATTTTGCCGATCGCATCCGAAGGTTCCTCAAGCTTGGCGCGGACTTCCCCCTAGTGCTTACCGCCGAACCCAAGATTGACGGTCTGTCGCTTTCACTCCGTTACGAAGATGGTGTTATGGTCAGCGCAGCGACACGCGGTAACGGGCAAGTCGGCGAGAATGTCACGGACAATGCGCGAACCATCGAGGACATTCCGGAAAATCTGGCCGGAGATCCACCGGAAGTGCTTGAAGTACGCGGCGAAATTTACATGACCAACGCCGACTTTGCAGTACTGAATGAACGCCAGCTCGAGGCAGGCAAACCAACCTATGTCAATCCGCGCAATACTGCAGCCGGATCGTTGCGCCAGCTTGATCCGTCAATCACCGCATCGCGGCCGCTCAAGTTTTTTGCCTATGCCTGGGGCGAAGTTTCCGCGTTGCCGCAGACGACGCAAAGTGCGATGGTTGAGGCCTTGGCGCGCTATGGTTTCAAGACCAGCCCGCTGATGAAGCGGTTCGACACGATAGATGCGCTTCTTGAACACTACCGGAGAATCGAAACAGACCGTGCCACACTAGGGTACGATATCGACGGCGTCGTCTATAAGGTTGATGATCTTGCACTGCAGCAACGCCTTGGGTTTGTATCGCGATCTCCAAGGTGGGCCATTGCGCATAAATTTCCTGCAGAAAAAGCTGCGACAATTCTAAAGGCGATCGATATCCAGGTCGGGCGAACAGGCGCCCTGACACCTGTTGCGCGGCTCGAACCGGTCACCGTTGGAGGCGTCGTGGTCACCAACGCGACATTGCACAATGCCGAAGAAATTGTACGGCTCGGCATCATGATCGGCGACACGGTTACTATCCAGCGGGCAGGAGATGTTATCCCGCAGGTGCTTGGTTTTATTGCTGAAAAACGGCCCCCTGATGCGCAGAGCTTTGAATTTCCAAATATCTGTCCTTGTCCCTTGCAGACACCCATCATACGCGAGGCAACGGCAAGCGGTGGCGAAGGAGTGGTACGTCGCTGTACGGGGGAATTTGCCTGCCCGTTCCAGCGCAAGGAGCATTTGAAGCACTTTGTCTCGCGCAAGGCGTTCGACATCGAAGGCTTGGGCGAAAAACAGATTGAATATTTCTACGATGACCCGGAATTACCGATCAGGACGCCAGCCGACATCTTCACGCTTGCGAAACGCGATATGCAAAACGGTCTGAAGCAGCTTCAGAACCGGGATGGCTATGGTGCGGTTTCTGCCAAAAAACTTTTCGATGCCATTGAGGAACGCCGTAGCATACCGCTGGATCGGCTTATCTTTGCGCTTGGCATCCGCCATGTGGGAGAGACAACAGGTAAGACCTTGGCGCGCGCCTACGGATCATGGAAGCAATTCCATGATGCAGCGCTCGCGGTTGCCGCCGGTGACGAAACGGCACGCGATGACATGCAGGCACTCGACGATATCGGTCCGGCGGCAGTCGACGCAATCGCTTCGTATTTTGCCGAACCCCACAATCGCGATCTTGTCGAGGCACTGGTCGTGCAATTGACCGTTCGCGATGCCGAACAGGCTGAAACGGGTTCGCCGGTCAGCGGCAAGACCATCGTGTTTACAGGGTCCCTTGAGCGCATGTCGCGTGACGAGGCAAAGGCGATGGCGGAGCGTTTTGGTGCCAGGGCGGCCGGGTCGGTATCAAGCAAAACCGATCTCGTCGTCGCTGGTCCCGGTGCGGGATCAAAACTCAAGAAGGCAGCGGAACTGGGCATAGAAGTCATTGACGAGGCCGCCTGGTTCGACCTGATCGGGAACTGACCGGTCATGCGTCGCGCCCGAATTGCAATTGCAATAGCCGCAATGATGGGCGCTGGCCTGATTTATTTCAGTCACCGGCACGACATGGTTCGCGCCGGTGAAGCGTTGCAAGGTCGCAGCCTGGTTGCCGATTTGCCATCGGGTGCCGTCGAATACGCATCAACCGGCGATGGTCCGGTACTTCTAGCAATCCATGGCGCGGGAGGTGGTTTCGATCAGGGTCTGGCAATTTCCCAAGGGCTGATCGGGTGGGATTTCCGCATAATCGCTCCTTCCCGTTTCGGCTATTTGCGATCCCCGGTCCCGCATGATGTCAGCCCCCAGGCGCAGGCCGAACATCTGGTCGCGCTTCTTTCCGAACTTGGCACCGGCAAGGTGATCGTGATGGGCGTGTCGGCAGGCGCATTGTCAGCGATCGAGATTGCCATCAAATATCCGGAACGCGTTGCGGCACTCATCCTGATCGTTCCGGCGACTTTCTCACCGGCAACACGGGTTTCGATTGAGCCGGGTTTTGCGAACCGGCTGGTTTTCTGGATGGTCAACAACGGTGCCGATTTCATCTGGTGGGCCGCTGAACGCATTGCACCTTCGACGCTTGTCCGTTTCCTCGGTTCGCAACCTGAATTGCTTGCAGGCGCATCTGCAGAAGAGCAACACCGGATCATGTCCATGGTCGGGTCTATTCAGCCATTGTCGCGCAGGTTTGCAGGAATTAGCATCGACAGCAATACCGCGCTTGTCGAACGGCCGTTGGAGAAGATTTCCGTTCCTACCCTTGTTGTCAGCGCAAAGGATGACTTGTTTAACACGTTACCTGCAGCCCGGTATGCGGCGCAGCGGATACCGAGTTCAGAACTCGTGGAGTTTGATACCGGTGGACACCTGCTGATCGGACATGCCAGCGAGATTCGCGCGCGTACGCGGATGTTCCTGGCACGTGTCAGTGAATAGAGCCGTTCAGAATCATTAATTTTCGGGGTCAAAATAATTCACGTGACAGGTCAGCAATGGTGACCTAACTTCCCGATATGTCCACTGCTTTTTCCAAGACTTCAGCGGCGCGAAATGAATTGCGTGACGGTGCGCTGACTGCAATCCCGGTGATCGTGGCAGCCGCACCATTTGGCGTGCTTTTTGGCGCGCTGGCCGTTGAAAACGGATTTTCGGTTTTCGAAGCGGTATTGATGAGCGCCACGATATACGGTGGTGCCAGCCAGATGGTTGGAATTGAACTGTTTGGCCAGAAGATCGCGCCGTGGCTGGTTGTGTTCTCGATTTTCGCGGTCAATTTCCGCCACGTCCTGTATTCCGCCTCGATCGGCCGGCTGATACGAAACTGGACATTCCGGCAGAAAGCAGCCGGATTTTTTCTGCTGGTCGACCCGCAATATGCGGAGACTGAAACCCGCGCCGCGATGGGCAAGCCGGTATCCTTCACATGGTACATGGGGCTGGCAGCCCCCATCTACGTTTCGTGGCTCACCGAAACCTGGATCGGCGGGCTTTTTGGCCGTTTGATCACAAACCCCCATGCTTTGGGGATTGATTTCCTTTTGCCAATCTATTTCCTTGGCCTGGTCATGGGGTTTCGCAAACGGCGCATGTGGTTGCCAGTCGTCGGCGCAAGCGCCTTTGCCTCAATTGCCGCTTATCAGACCATCGGTTCACCCTGGCATGTGTCGATCGGCGCGGTTGCCGGTATTCTGCTCGCGGCCATGATGCCGTTGAAACCACGAACCGGACCGGTTTAGCCGTGTCCACCACCCTGACCATAATTTTTTCCGGTGCGGTGCTGACTTACGCTGCGCGAATTGGCGGTCATGTTGTCCTGTCCCGGTTCCGGAGCATTCATCCGCGCGTCGAAGCAGGGCTTGATGCTGTTCCTGCTGCCGTCCTGACCACGCTTGTAGCCCCGGCAGCCATCAATGGCGGACCGGCGGAGTTTGCTGCCCTGTGCGTGGCGGCACTGGTGGGATTTCGATATTCGCTGATGCCGATGTTTCTTGCCGGCGCCGTTACGATCATTCTACTGCGCAACATTTTTTAACAGTGTTCGTGCCGATATCAGCGAAGCGCAGCAGTCGCCGCTTTCAGCCAGGCAGTGTCGGACTTGTTCAATAGTGGTAAAACCGATTTCCGTATGCGGTCATGAAACCGGTTCAGCCAGGACAACTCTTCCCTGGTGAGCAAATCGGTGAGGATCATGCGCCGGTCAAATGGAACGAGCGTCAGGGTTTCAAAACCGTGCATTGGCAGATCGCCACCATCGGTATCGCCAGCCGGGGTGACCAACACGAGGTTTTCCAACCGGATGCCATAGGCGCCTGCCCTGTAATACCCTGGTTCATTGGAAAGGATCATTCCCGCAAGCAAGGGTTCGGTTCCGGTTCGTGCTATACGCTGCGGTCCTTCGTGTACGGAAAGATACGAGCCCACTCCATGGCCTGTTCCATGGGCGTAATCCAGTCCACTCTTCCAAAGCGCGATCCGCGCGATTGCGTCAATATCCTGGCCGCGGGTCCCGGGAGGAAACCGCAACGTCGAAATACCGATCAGGCCTTTCAGGACGAGCGTATAACGTTCTTGCATTTCGCGGGGCGGCACACCAATCGGGATCGTGCGGGTGATATCCGTTGTGCCGTCTTCATATTGGCCGCCGGAATCGACCAGATACAGATTGCCGGCTTCAAAAGCGCGGTTTGTCTCAGTGGAAACGCGATAATGCACGACCGCACCATTGGGCCCAAAGCCGGAAATGGTTTCAAAAGAAAGGTCGCGTAGCGGCATCTGAAAGTCTTCGCCGGTGGCAACCCGAATTTCCTCGAGGTGCTCGGCTGCGGAAATCTCGTCGAGCTCGCCGGGTGCCTTGGAATCGAGCCAGGCGAGAAAGCGGATGACGGCGGCGGCATCTCGCAGGTGTGCAGCGCGCGTGCCACGTATTTCCGCATCATTTTTTACTGCCCGCGCCAATGCGGCGGGGTCAGCCATGGGCTTTACGGTGCCCCCGGCGGACGCGATCAAATTGCGGATTTCGTCAGCAGCCAGTGACGTATCGAGCGCCAGAACATCGCCTTTGGCGATGCCGGACAAATGATCCCCGAAAGATGAGGGCGGCCGAAGAGTTGCCAATTGCGTCAAATAGGCTTCCGTCTCCATGGGCATCTTGCGCTTGTCCATGAACAGGATAGGCGCGCCCTCCGCGCCAAACAGTGCAAATCCGAGCGCCAGGGGCGTGTGAGGAACATCAGCGCCTCGGATATTGAATGCCCAGGCAATCGTGGCGGGATCAGTCGCGACAAATCCACCGGCACCGGCACCGGCAATTGTATTCGAGAGTTCGGAGAGTTTTTCATGGGCCGGTTTGCCGGCATACTCTACTGGATGAATGACTACCGGTTCGAGCGGCGGATTTGGCCGATCCGTCCAGATTTGATCTATCGGGTTGTTTTCAAGTGCTATCAATATGCCGCCTCGGGCTTCCAGTATTTTTCGAAGCTTGTCCGCCTGGTCGACCGTGTGGAGCCAGGGATCATAGGCGATCCGCATCTTGCCGGCCGGGTTGGATTTCAGCCACTTCGACGGTGGATTATTGACGAGGTCCTCGATGGCGAAAATGCCAGTGTCGGTCTGCCCTCCGGCTTGCACTGTGTAACGGCCGTCGACAAAAAGATGAGCGGTATCCATGAGGACAAGAGCGGTACCCGCCGATCCGGTGAAGCTGGTAAGCCAGGCTAAACGCTCTGAACAGCTTGCGACGTATTCGCCCTGATGTTCGTCGCTTCTTGGAACCAGAAAACCGTCAATGCCGATTCCGGCCATGATTTTGCGCAACAACGCAATCCGCGAGGCGACAGTCGCCGGACTGGAGCGCGACTCAAATGATTGAAACATGGTGGGTTCCCGTAACTGTTTGTACCAAACTAGGGGTGTTGCCCGCGGCACGCAACGCCTCGCAAATCATGAATTCTCGGTGACCAACGGGACAATTCTGCATGCGGCAAACGCACGGCTGCAATGCGTGATTGGAGGTGGCGGCCAAATGCCGGCAGGCCTATCTATGCGTCGGGAGGTCGATGATTACCAATGGAGAATAAGTCATGGCCCGCAACAAAGAGGGTTTTTTCAGCCGCGGTTTCAAACGTCTTGTTGAATCTCGCTCCCGTGATGCAGATCGTTATGTCGCCAATACACTTTTGAGGATGGACGACGAAACACTTGCCGCCAGAGGGTATTCGCGCGAACAGTTGCGCAAGGTCGCCGGCGGCGGTTTCTACTACTGACATCAGCGCCGCATGTGGATGGTAACCCATCCGTCGCGCTCAAGTGTGCGCACATGGTGAAATCCGCAATTGACATAGGTGGCAATGACCGGGCGGCGCTGGCGCAGTAAAATCCCTGACAGGATGGCATCGCCACCAGAAGAAAGGTGGCGAGCCATTTCGGGAGCAAGCCGCATCAGCGGCCGGGCGAGAATATTGGCTGTGATCAGGTCGTAGGGCCGATTGCTGTTGATTTGCCGATGCCGGAAACCAGTTGCAACCAAGGTTTCAACCATATTACCGGCGCGATTTTTCGCGGCATTTTCTTTTGCCACCCGGATCGCAACCGGATCGATATCGGTTGCCAACACGCGAATGCGTGCATGCCTGGCGATTGCTATCGCCAGCACCGCGCTGCCGGTTCCAAGGTCAAGCGCCGATTGCGGCCTTCGGCTGGTCAACACCGGTTGCAGCATCGCCAGGCAGCCCCAGGTCGTGGCGTGATGTCCGGTGCCAAACGCCTGGCCTGCCTCGATTTCTATGGGCAGGTCCGATGGCCGGATCGCCGCTCGGTTATGAGCGCCATGCACGACAATGCGGCCAGCACGAACGGGCGTGAGTTCATCAAGTACGTGGCTGACCCAATCAATGTCCGGCACTGCTTCGCTGTCGACGAAAAGATCGCCTACGACTGTTTTGACTGCGTTATAGACATGCGCGCGTATACCGGCATCATCGTCGGTCAAATAGACCGAGACTTCAAAACAGTCGTCGTTGTCTGGCTGGTTTATCGACAGGGCAAACCCGTCGTCTTCGAACCGGCGCTCGAGTTCGGCAAACAACAATTCGGCCTGCTTGCGGCCTGTACGGACAAATAGTCGTATTCCACTCATCCGGACACCTGATCTGCGAACAGCACCATGGTTACCCGGCGGCCAGACGCTTCAGTTTTTCCATCGCAGTGCCGGCATTTTCGCCATAGGCTATCGTTCCAAACAGGCGGCCCTTGGAATCAAGGAGCAAGATGGATGCAGTGTGGTCCATCGTGTAGTCGTCGCCTTCCAGGGGAACCTTGCGCGCGTATATCGCAAAACCCTTGACCATTTCCGCGATTGCCTTCGGATCTCCGGTTACGCCGGTAATGCGGTCGGAAACCGCGCCGACATAGGATGCCATAAGTTCGGCGGTATCCCGCTCGGGATCGACTGTCACGAACCAGGCGCGGATGTTTGCGCCATCATCGCCAAGCGTTTTCAGCCAACCGTCGAGTTCAAACAACGTTGTCGGGCAGACCTCCGGACAGTGGGTGAACCCGAAAAACACCGCATTCGGCTGGCCGCGAAACGACTGTTCGGTAACCGTTTCACCGTTGGCAGCTGTCAGCTTGAACGGAACGCCATAAGCGTCTCGGGTACCGCTGCTGGTGCGATACCAGTCATAAGTCAAAAAGCCGACGCCTGCGGCAACAAGCACAAGAATGCCGGTGAGAACAAAGCGCATTATCATTTTCGGTTGGTCCGTCTGTCCATGATTGCCGTGGCACTAAAAGCAGTATTGCAGACCGGAAAGCAACAGTGCTCCGAGCATCGAAGGTCCATAACCGATCCATGCCGCGGCGCCGGCGCCGAGCAGCGCAGCTACAACGACCGATAGCGCAACAAACAGCACCGGCGGATGTGTCTTCGAGGATTGGTTCATCGCCGGTAATATAGGGCGTCGCGAGCATCGCCTCAAGCGGCGGTTTTCACACAATGAATAGTGCCGGCTGTGCCAAAAAAAACCCACCCTGCGGGAAGTTCGCAGGGCGGGAAGTTATCGGACGGATGCTGTTATTGCCGAATATTCTGACTGCTAGCCGGCAAGCGCGGCGTATTCCTCTGCGTTCAGCGAACCATCGGCGTCGGCGTCGGCTGCGGTTGCAGCTTCGTCGGTAACATCGGGCATCGCTGCCTTCAGTTCTTCCATCGACACCATGCCGTTCTGATCGGTATCAGCTGTGGCGAAATCCGGTCCCGCAGCGTGGGCTGATGCGGCAAACGCGACGATACCAAGCGTGATAAGAATTTTCTTCATAGTGATAACCTCCAGGTTGTATTGCACTGGCTTTGCCGCCGGTGCAGCGGACCATGATCGGCCGCGACGCAAGGCTGGTTTCCGATTGCGGCGGGCTTTTGGATGAAATCTGGCGGAACGGTGATTTGATTGCGCAAGAACTGCGGCAACGTGTTGTATTTTAAGAATAAATCACGTAACACGCAGTAACGTTACACAGCGTGATCGGTATCAGGCCACTGATCGGCAACGGCAATTTCGACCAGATATCATCACGTTTCACGCAGCATAGCTCACGGACATGTTGGGTGAAGTTAGAAGACGTGATGCCGGCTACCTGGCGGTGCTCATGAATTCGGTTAGCGGGACCGGGCTTAGCGTGCTACCCGCGAAACCTTTCAGTGTCGCAGCAAATGCCTTGAAATAGTCCCTCGATTGCAGTGTCTGCACGGTTTCGGGCGTATCCCACCAGCCCCAATGGATGCGCTGGTTGCCTTCCTTGGCCTTGTTGACGCGATAGTGAAATTTGCCGGCAATTTCGGCGTCGTTGTTTACAGCGGCAATGAATGCACTGATCGCCGCTTCCCATTCGGTCTCGTTGCCTGAAAATTCATAGCGAATTGAGATTTCGTGCATGGCGTTATCCTTTCAATGGCAAGCCGGAATGGTAACCGGCGCCCGGTGGGGTGTCGACATGGCTGCTGACAGCGAATGTCAGGAGAGACGTGCGTCCCGGCGGGCGGTGATTTCGCCGAACCGGGAAGTTGACGAGTTGCGCCCCGGTTACCGCCTTGACCAGCGGCCGGCAAGCCAGGCACCGGCAATGATCAGAACCAGCGCCGGGGCGAGTGCCAGCCACATTTCGATCTCGTAGACTTCAGCCGCGGACAGGTCGCCGGCCGCGATATTCTCCTGCCATCTGTCATAGGCGGGAAAAGCCTTTGCGAGGCAGTACAAGCCGGCAGCAACAAGGGCAGGGGAAATAGTCCACGTCCATCGCATGTCGGCCAACCTTTCATTCTTTCGCGAGACATTTCCGTGACTTGCGGGCATTCTCTATGGTTCAATCTGGTTTTACATCGGGCGGAAACTTCGGCAAACCGGCTATTTCCCGCTGAAATCGAACGGTCGCGGCAAATGCACTTACAACGCAGTCGAACGCAAGGAGAAAGGCATCTCCCATCGTCTTGACGGCACGACTTTGGTGCGCATCTGGAACGGGCTGAACCAGATCATCCTGTGTTGTGCGCAAACGCTCATGAGTTCCCGTCGGGTCCGGTTCCATGTGGCGGCTGTGCTCAACCACATCGGCAATCACGATAGCGGCTAATCTGCTTTGAATACTCCTACCGGCCATGCTGCCAGATTAACGCAGGAGTATGCGGGACGGAAGTGCGGACATGCATGTCCGGAACATCCATTGCGCACCAATATCTGCAGTAAGTCCCCATCGCCGTCATCAGGGCCTTGAGCAGGGATCCATTCCAAACCGCCGCAACCCGCTCCGCTGGTCAGGGAACAGGCGCCGCGGAATGGATCCCAAACAACGACGCTTTGCTTGATTGCGGGATAACGATCAGCGCTTTTCATCCACACCCCGCAGATTTGCCGTGCAACCTGTGCTAGCGAAGCACGGTCGGGCATGAATGGACGAGGAACGCCGCAATGACACAACAACAGCAGTTGGCCAAATATCTGAATCTTGGTCTCGTGGTTGCCTTCCCGGTTGCATGGTTTGCGCCGCTGCTGAAAACCGGACTGTTGCCGCAATGGCAGATGCCTTCATGGCTTGGCGGTAGTACGCTGTTTGCACCGGATACCATTACCGTGGTGTCCGGTCTTCAAAAGCTCTGGCAAACCGATGTTTTCCTGGCTCTCGCCGTGACCTTTTTTGCGCTGGTGGCACCGATACTGAAATGTCTCGGCATGAGCCTCATCCATTTCAACCTGCTCAAGTCTTCCACCCAGCCGATGATCGCCGTCATTGGGAAACTTGCCATGGCCGATATTTTTATCCTTGCGCTCTACATTGTCATCGCCAAGGGCATCGGCGTCGGCACGATTTCCATCGCCTGGGGGCTCTATCTCTTCACCGCCGCGGTGATGGCTTCGTTGTTTGTGTCGTTTGTCGAGAAGGGGAAGGCCTCTCCTGCTGAGGGAGAGAAAGCGAAATCAACATTTTAGCATGCGAACTGACGGACAAGCTTAGATTTCACATAAGCAGTGAAAATCGTGGGCGGTGTGTTCGCGAGACCTCAAACCCCGTCCACGAAATTCTCCAGCACCCTTTTTTGCCCGGCCTTGTCGAAGTCGATGGTCAGCTTGTTGCCGTCGATGGCGGTGATGTTGCCGTTGCCGAACTTCATGTGAAAGACCCGGTCACCGACTGCAAAGCGCGACGGTTCACCGGCAACCGACTTGGCTACCAGCTCGCCCTCGATGGTGCGGCCCTTGACCGAGCCGCGCCCGGCGCCGAAACCTGAATCGGCCTCGCCATAGCCAATACGTTCGACTGCATGGCCCGAACGCGTGCCCCAGTTTTCGCGGGTTGACGCGGAGCGGTTGGCTTGGGCGCGTTTCCAGCCCGGCGTTTCATAGGAATTGTCGAAGGGATCTGCGCTGTCAAAGCGCGATGTGCCGTAGGCGTTTCCCGTCATGCGCCCACCGCCGTAGCCGCCATAGGATTGGCCGTCCTCGGCGATTTCGACATGAGCCTCGGGCAGTTCGTCAATGAATCGCGACGGCATGGTCGATTGCCACAAGCCGTGGATGCGGCGGTTGGACACGAACCAGATGTGGCAATTGCGCTTGGCGCGGGTGACGCCGACATAGGCGAGGCGGCGTTCCTCCTCCAGCCCGGCGCGGCCACCTTCGTCCAGCGAGCGCTGGTGCGGAAAAAGGCCTTCCTCCCAACCGGGCAGGAATACGGTTTCGAATTCCAGGCCCTTGGCCGAATGCAATGTCATGATGTTGACGGCGTCGAGGTCCTCGGCCTGTTCGGCATCCATAACCAGCGAGACATGTTCGAGAAAACCGCGCAGGCTCTCATATTCCTCCATGGAGCGGATCAGTTCCTTGAGGTTTTCGAGGCGTCCGGGCGCATCGGCCGAACGGTCGTTCTGCCACATCGCCGTGTAGCCGCTTTCCTCGAGGATCGTTTCGGCCAGTTCGGTATGTGGCGTGCGGTCGAGCGCAGCCTGCCAGCGGCGGAAGTTCTCGACCACCTGGCGCAACGCCGCGCGCGGCTTGGGCTTCATCTCTTCTGTGGCGGCAAGTTCCTCGGCGGCGTCGAGCATCGGAAGCGAACCGGCGCGGGCAACCTCATGGAGCTGGCGTATGGATGCCTCGCCGAGGCCGCGCTTGGGCGTGTTGACGATGCGCTCGAAGGCGAGGTCGTCCGCGCCCTGGGCGACGACGCGCAGATAGGCCATGGCATCGCGGATCTCCATGCGCTCGTAAAAACGCGGCCCGCCAATGACGCGATAGTTGAGGCCAAGCGTAACAAAGCGGTCCTCGAACTCGCGCATCTGAAACGAGGCGCGAACCAGAATGGCCATGTTGTTGAGCTGATGACCTTGGCGCTGGGCGGCCTCGATCTCGTCGCCCACGGCTCGGGCCTCCTCTTCGGAATCCCAGGCGGCGTGAACCTTGACCCTGGCGTCTTCGGGGTCAGCCGCATCGGTAAACAGCGTCTTGCCGAGCCTGCCCTCATTGTGGCCGATCAAATGGGAAGCTGCGCCCAGAATATGCGCCGTGGAGCGGTAGTTGCGTTCGAGGCGGATGACGGTGGCGCCGGGGAAATCCTTTTCGAAGCGCAGAATATTGTCGACATCAGCGCCGCGCCAGCCATAGATCGACTGGTCGTCATCGCCGACACAGCAAACATTTGGCGGCGATGAAAGAGCGCTGGTTTTTCTGTTTTCCGCAACTGCATCCGCGCTTGCGCCTGCCAATCCGGGATCTTGGGGGCCGGCACTTTCGCCAGCTGCGAAAGCTCGCCCTGCCGCGGATGGACCGGTGTCCGATTGCGGACGCTGGCACAACAGCCTTAGCCAGAGGTACTGCGCCGTGTTGGTGTCCTGGTATTCGTCGACGAGGATGTATTTGAAGCGGCGATGGTAATCCTTCAGGATATCGGGATTGTCGCGAAGAATGCGGATTGGATGGGTGAGCAGGTCGCCGAAGTCGCAAGCATTCAGCGTTTTCAGCCGTTCCTGGTAGGCTCTATAGAGCTCGCGGCCCTTGCCGTTGGCGAATGCGCGGGCGTCGCCCTCGGCAATGTCGTCCGGCGCCTGTCCCTTGTTTTTCCAGTTGTCGATCATCATGGCGAACTGTCGTGCCGGCCAGCGCTTGTCATCTAGATTTTCCGCCTGGATCAATTGCTTGAGCAGGCGGATGACGTCGTCGGTGTCAAGGATCGTGAAATTGGAGCGCAGTCCCGCCAGTTCGGCGTGGCGGCGCAGGATCTTGACGCCGATGGAATGGAATGTGCCGAGCCATGGCATGCCTTCGATGGCCTCACCGACCAGCGAGCCGATGCGTTCCTTCATTTCGCGCGCCGCCTTGTTGGTGAAGGTGACGGCGAGGATCTGGGAAGGAAACGCCCTGCCGGTCGCGAGAATATGAGCGATGCGCGTGGTTAGCACCCGTGTCTTGCCGGTTCCCGCACCGGCCAGCACCAGCACCGGTCCCTCGGTGGTTTCGACGGCGAGACGCTGTTCGGGGTTCAGGCCTTCTAGATAGGGCGCGGGTTCGCCACGGCGTGCCGCCATGGCGCGCGCGGCAATGCCCAGGCCGGGACCGCGCGAAGCGTCAGCCTGTGGTTCAATGTCCGGAAAATCGTCGGCCTGCCCACTCATTACACCCGAATGTAGTGATTCGGGGTCAAAAGACCAGACAAATGGGGAACGGGTTATTTTTAGCTGAACGGTCTGCGAGTCCATTTACTCATAATTGACCGTGAGTGAGTACGGATTTCTTGTTAAAAATACTATTTTACAAATTGACATATACTTTTGTTACTTAAATTATTGGTCGGTGCGCTATGAATTAGTTTGTAAAAAACACTAACTCTATTCGAAGTAATAGTAATGTTGGGAGCTATCTGGATAGCCCTCAGTTTTGAGCCTCCCCGATTGAATTGGTCCACCCTATTGTTGAGTAGAAGGAGGACCATTGATGGGTATCAAACGTCACAAACCGGAAGAGATAGTCTCGAAACTGCGCCAGGTCGATGTGCTGGTTGGGCAGGGAATGAGCCGCCCAGATGCGATCCGTCATGTTAGTATCACAGAACAGGCCTACTACCGCTGGCGCAAGCAATTCGGCGGCATGGGAACCGACCAGTTGAAGGAGTTGAAGAAGCTGCAGAAAGAGAACGAGCAGCTTCGTCGAGCCGTTGCTGATCTGACCATCGACTAACAGATGTTGTCTGAGGCCGCCCGGGGAAACTCCCGTCCCGCTGCGCTACCGGTGCTCTTCCTCGCTCGCCGCCACCAAGGCGCGGTTGAAATAGCGCAGGGCACGCACCTGGCTCGCCCAGGCAATGATCTTGCCGGGATCGCGAGGATCGACAACCGGCAGGCGCGTATAGCCACCGGTGTCAAATGCTCGCAGTGCTGCTTCCAGTGTGTCTTCGGCTTTCAGCGACGGTGTTCCTGCGCTTTTGTCAAACGGCTCGCCGTCTTCATCGGGATCGACCGGTTCCATGAAGTCGCGTACCTTGGTTGTTGCGGTCACCGTGCGATGAGGACCGTCCTGCACGAACAGGCCGCGCATTTCCAACTGCCAGTGGAACCAGGAATGGCCATGGATGGCCTGGGTAATGCCGTGGGCTATTGCCACCGTCAAAAGCAGTGCCACAGACAGCGCATAGCCTCCGGTCAGTTCGAAAACGATCATGGTGGTGGATATGGGAGCACCGAGAACGGCACCCGCAACCGCGCCCATGCCGAGGATGGCATAGAGCCCGTGGCTGGACGCCAACTCGGGGAATGCCGACGCCGAAATGACACCAAAGGCGCCGCCGCCAACAGCGCCCAGATATAGCGCTGGAGAGAATATGCCGCCGCCGAAACGCGAGGCAAGCGTGATCGCAGTGGCAATTGTCTTGGTGAAGATCAGCACCAGCATCAGCACCAGCGGCATCTGGTTCCAAAGCGCCATGTCGGTGACTTCGTATCCGACGCCGAGAACATGCGGAAAGAATACGGCGATGGCACCAACCATAACACCGCCGATGACCGGACGGGACCACAGTGGAACATCGTAGTTGCGGGCGATGTAGTCGGCGGCAAACAGCGCAAACTGGAACAGGATGGCAATTGCTGCGCTGGTAATGCCAAGCAACGCAAAGGCCGGGAATTCCCAGTAGGAGGTGATTTGGTAGGCGGGCACGAAGAACGCGGCCGAATCGCCAAACCACATGCGCGACAGTACTGCGCCGCCGGTCGACGCTATGACAATCGGAACGAATGAGCGCATGGCGTAGTGCCCGAGGATCACCTCGTGGGCAAACAGTACGCCGGCGATCGGGGCGTTGAACGAGGCTGATATCGCGCTGGCGACACCAGCCGCCAGTATTGTTCGCCGGCTCCATTCGGGCAGTTTGCTATGCTCGGTGACAATAGCGGCCAACGTCGCGCCAAGGTGGATAACCGGGCCTTCACGGCCGGCACTGGCGCCAAAGCCGAGCGATATGGTTGTGACCAGTGCCGACCACAAGCCGTCGCGCTTGCCAAGGCGCCGTCCCGACAGGGCCCGCGCCTCGATGACATCGGCCACGGAACCGCAACGCCGCGCGGGAAGCCGATTGAGTAGCGCCCCGACGATGATGCCACCGGCGACCGGGCCGAGGAACAGGTAGAACCAGGGAAGGTCTTTCGCCGCACTCAGGACCTTTTCGGATCGGGTACCAAGCCAGAACAACTGAAAGAAACCGATCAACTCGCGAAAGATGACGGCAGCGATGGCGACCGCAAATCCGATCGCCAAACACAACAGCCAAACAGCTGGCTGTCGGGTCTCCAGAAACTGTTTCAGGTTCGGACTGACCCAGGTGACCAGCAATTCGGGGATGCGCTTGACCGGGATTGGCATTCAGGCCTGCCTCAACGGTCTTTCCGCCGGATACCGATCGAACGACTGATATCCTTCGGAGTTGGAAGAGCCGCGTGGGAAGCATGCATGGCTTTGACATTTGCAAGTATTTCGGGCGGGAATGGCGACACTTTAGGGCCAGACATGTCAATGTGCAGATACAGCGTTTCACTGGTAGCCGCCAGCCAGCCGTCGCGGTGCCGCAGTTCCTTGTAGACATGCAGCCGCTTTTCGTCGCAGTCATGAAGATGAAAGCTGCAAATGGTGTCATCACCCAGGTGAAGCTCACGTACATAACAGACGTGGATTTCGGCCGTGTAGAGTGTCAGCTTGCGGTTGCGGGCATAATTCGGCCCCATGCCCAAGGCTTCGAATGCATCGTCGGCACAGCGGTCGAACAGGACGTTATAGTATGCCATGTTCATATGGCCATTATAGTCGATCCAGCCGTCTTCCACCGGGCGGATTTTGGAGAGAAAAGGCGTTGGTGCATTCATCGTGCAGTTTCCGTTGCATGGACAGAAGGCTTGATTCCTGAAACACGATCAGGACAAAGTGCGTTGATGTGCAGATTACCGATCAGCAGAGCTTCCACAAGGCCGCGGGATCGGGGCAGGAGATAAATACATGAATATTGCAGAGCCGGCATTGTTGAAGCGAGACGAAACGGGCATCGCGAAGGTCACCGGAATTCTCAAACAAAGGTTCGGGGAGCGTTTCCATACCGGCAAGTCGGTACGTGAACAGCATGCGCATACAACCACCTACATACCCTCCCAGTTGCCCGATGGTGTCGTCTTTCCGGAAAATGGAGATGAAATCCAGGAGATCGTGCGGGTCTGTTCGGAACACGAGGTACCGATCATCCCGTTCGGGATCGGCTCGTCGCTTGAAGGTCATGTCAATGCGCCAGGCGGTGGCATATCGGTGGACATGTCGCAGATGAACCGGATTCTTACGGTCAACGCCGAGGACCTCGACTGTGTGGTGGAACCTGGAGTCACACGCGAACAGCTCAACACATATCTTCGTGATACCGGGCTGTTTTTTCCCATCGATCCGGGTGCAAATGCCACGCTTGGCGGTATGGCGGCGACACGCGCGTCAGGCACTACTGCGGTGCGCTACGGGACGATGAAAGACAATGTGATGGCAGTGACCGCGGTGATGGCCGACGGCCGGCATATCAAGACCGGGCAGCGTGCGCGCAAGTCATCGGCCGGCTACGATCTGACCCGTTTGCTGGTCGGGTCTGAGGGCACGCTGGGAATTTTCACGTCGCTGACACTCAAATTGCAGGGAATCCCGCAAGCGATCGCCGGCGGCGTTTGCCCGTTTCCAAGTGTTGATGCGGCCTGCAACGCAGTTATCGACACCTGCCAGATGGGCATACCGATGGCCCGTATCGAACTGGTCAACGAACTGGGCATGCAGGCGATGATCAACTATTCGAAGCTGGAGTACGACCCGTCGCCATGCCTGTTTGTCGAATTTCACGGAAGCGACGAGGGTGTCAAGGAACAGTCGGAGCTGTTTGGGGAGATTGCCGAAAGCCACGGTGGTGGGCCATTCAAATGGACAGCACAGGCCGAGGAGCGTGCGAAATTGTGGAAGGCACGCCATGATTCCTACTGGGCAGTGCTAACGCTGAGGCCGGGTGCACAGGGAATCACCACCGATGTCTGCGTGCCGATTTCGCGTTTGGCGCAATGCATTGCGGAGACTGAGGAGGATATCAGGGAATCCGGGTTCATTGCGCCGATCATTGGCCATGTGGGTGACGGCAACTTTCACGTCGTGGTGCTGATGGATCTGGAAAATCCCGACGAGATCAAGGCTGCCGAAAGTTTTGTAGCGCGGCTCAACAAGCGTGCCGTTGCCATGGACGGCACCTGCACGGGAGAGCACGGCATCGGGCAGGGCAAGATGAAATACCTGGTTGACGAACTCGGCGACAGTGTCGATTTCATGCGCGAGATCAAGCGCGCTCTCGATCCCAAGAACATTCTTAATCCGGGAAAGATCCTTCCGCCGAAGTGAGTAATGGCCCCTTCATCCGGCAAGACCCGGACATCGCCTCTTTATTGGCGCAACAATAAGGCTATGCTGCGCGGATGGCTGCGACCGCACACATTTTTCTGATCGGAATTGAGACCGGGCCCTGATGCTCATTCGGCTGTTTGTCCTTGTTGGCGGATTGATTGTACTGGCGCTTACCACAGCGCTGATCGGACCCTATTTCGTAGACTGGACGCCTTACCGTTCGGATTTTGAGCGCGAGGCAAGCCGCATTCTGGGACGCGATGTGACAGTCAATGGCCAAGTGACCGCACGCCTGTTGCCGTTCCCATCCGTGACGTTTTCCGATGTGCGTGTCGCCGGTACAGAAGGCGATGAGCCGGTCATGGTCGCAGACCGGTTTTCGATGGATGCCGAACTCGCACCCTTCCTGCGCGGCGAAGTCCTGATTTTCGACATGCGTGTGGTGCGGCCGCGCCTGCAGCTGGCACTGTCTGATGACGGTACCCTT
This sequence comes from Phyllobacteriaceae bacterium, assembly GCA_024645155.1. Classification (GTDB taxonomy): domain Bacteria; phylum Pseudomonadota; class Alphaproteobacteria; order Rhizobiales; family Rhizobiaceae; genus JAHEGF01. The sequence goes on from JAHEGF010000016.1 coordinate 22,773, forward strand.
GATCTGGCGATCCGGCCGGATTCACCGATCGGCCCGCGCCAGATCCGTCTGGAAAACGTCTCGATCGAAAACGGCGAGATCTTGCTTGCGCACGGGACAAGCGGGCGCGTACATCGTTTTGAAAAAATCGAAAGCCGATTGTCGGCGCGTTCGCTGGCGGGTCCATGGAGGTCCAGGGGTAGACTGTCTGCGGACGGGGTTCCGATTGCCTTTGAAGTTTCAACGGGAAGCGTGGAAGACGATGGGGCAATGCGGCTGCGGCTGCGGCTTTTCCCGGACCGCGTTCCAGTCGTGCTGGAAAGTGATGGTGCGGCTCGTCTCGAAGAAGGCAGTTTTCACTATGCCGGCGGTTTCTCGCTTGCCGATTTGGCGCCCGACACCGACAAGCTGCGCGGAAGCGATGGTGATACCTTCGCTGTGAATGCAGAAAGCAGCCGTGTCAGCGGCGAGGTTTACCGGATTAGCGGACGGTTTACGCTTGATCACAAACTGCTGGGGATCGAC
>JAHEGF010000187.1:0-3781 GCA_024645155.1 Phyllobacteriaceae bacterium
CTCGATCGAATAATAGCCGCTCGCGTGGTGCTCGTTGAATATGACAACATCGTAGTCGTGTTTCTGAATATGTTCCATCACGAGCCAGGACTTCAGCCGCCAAGACCGGTAATCCTGTTCGTTGTTGATGTAATGAAGGTTTATCCCTTTCTCCTCCATTACGTTGTGCCAATGTGACCAGGTGTTTTCTACGCAATCGGGAATGCCATTTTGAACCAGCGTATAGAGCACGGACACGTTGTGCTTTTCCTTGCGAAGTGTCTCCAGCAAACCGGTGGTAGCTGCTCCGATGCCGCCGTTCTTTACAGGGCCGATAAACTCCGAGGTGACGACGCAAATATTCAGCGGCTTTTTGGAACGCCTGTTTTCGGTGTCGAGAATCTCCTTGAGCGCACGAATCCGGGTCATCGCTTCCTCTCCGGAGAATTTGTTGCCCGTATTTGCGGGTCAATCCAGTGGACGAAACAATGCGCAGGATCGGCTGTCGGGTCAGCCATTTCGACGCTGAGAATTATTCGGCAATCGATTGAACGGCACTTCCCAAGACCAATCTCCCAGGCACCAGATTCACCTGGAGCAAGAACCCGATCTTCGCACAAAACATCGGTGATGCGGGGCGAAATGACATCAACACGGAACCTGACTGCATTCGTCGCGGTGCTTGGAATCGATATTCCGCATACAAGTTTTTCAGCTTTTCGCAAATCGAGGGAGCCAAATTCGATCGAAGCGCGGCCTTCGCTCTGGTTGTTGGGATGCATTTCGATCTTGCGGTCTTCGTCCCACAGTCTCATGGACCATTTGTGTGAGAGATTGATCGACTTCACATTGAGCTGTTTCTTGAGAGCATCAAAAAGGGCAATCGAGTTGATTTGCAGCTGGATATGGGAATCGATGTCTTTGGCGGATTTAAGATCCGGAAGACAAGCCTTCATGACCAGTTCGTTTGCGGTTTCACGGTGCGACAATGCGCTGGCAATGAGGACCAGTTCCGAAACGCTTCCACTGCCGATTTCGTAGTTGGGTGGAACGCGGTCGCGAAGGATATTCCGTACCTTCTCGAGGTACTCGGATTGCCGCTTTTCACGCATCCCAACGGCAACGACTTCCATAGCAAGCCGCGCCAGTAGCTCCTTGTCAGATCCGGCCTCGTAACCAAAAATCTTGCCCAGGGCGGAACGCAGGACATTGATCAGGTCGAAAGTAGGCGTGCGGACCTCCTGCGAAACGGCCGGCATCACGATGTCGGGGACCGGTTCCACATCGTTTCCAGCACACAGGAACTCGAGGACTATTTCGTGTATGACATCTCGTACATCTTTCAGTGTCATCGAAGACCGAATACAAAAACTGAGTTCGGACAGCTCGCAAAATCTTTTGGTCTGCATGACAATAAAGCCGGCATTCGAGTTGCCTGAAACCAACATCATCATCGGCGATGAGGAATACAGGAAGTCCGCAACAGGTTTCGGCTGATCGTTATCCTGAGATTGACGCTCATCCGGTTTCTCGTAATCGGCGTTGGCGACCATTGCAGTTACGCCCGCAACGACAGGCCTTGTTTCAAAACATTCGCCAGCGCGCTTTACCAGGTCTGGAATGACAATCTGGTTGACACGGCTCAGCACTGTCATCGAGTTCGAATTTTTCGACAACAGACGGGCCATTTCATCCATCCTGCAATCGCAGCTGACAAACGACATCTTGCCGGGCATTTTGCGGCTGATTTCGGTGGCAATATCGGGAGCTACCGCGGTCTCGGAAACCACAACGACCTTTGTCCCCGGCCCGCAGGAATTGAAGACGTCCCGGGCTGCCGCCGCCACTTGCTCGAAATTGTCTTTCCGGCCCGCAAGCAAAATATAGTTAAGGGGCCTGCCGTTGCGCTTTTTGGCGGCATTTCTAACCTGCCGCGGGCGTATTTTGGACAACCCCGATCCAAGCTTTTGCAGGTATGTCGATACACCATTTGTCTGATCGTATGATGGTTTGGCGACTCGGCAACCGCTGTCGAAGAATTCGCCGAGTCTCTCAGCCAGGCCGGCCGCGGTTGGAGTAACAAAAACGCTACTCCGATCCGAAGCTTTCACCAGTTCTTTTCCGCCGCCCGCGTCGGATGCCACAAACGGGATGCCTTTCGACATGCATTCGATAATGACCGACGGGCTGTTGTCCTCGATCGATGGCATCACGGCGAGCTGCGCATTGTTTGCCAGATACGACAGCGCCCTATCTGAGTCATAATTGGTGATGATGCTGACGCGGCACGGCCAGGATGCGCTACGCTGGATGACAATTTTCTCGGTGGACACACCGTTGTGGATGGCCGGCTTGCCCAGAAATGTCACGGTCTTTCCTCTAAGATGCGGCCGCAGGCGGTCCATGGCCGCGCAAAAGACCCACAGACCCTTCCTTGTTTCCAACCGGCCGAAAAACGTGATGTTGTCGATTCTCGACAGGGATTTCGAGGGATTGGCGCCTTCTACCGCAAGGATCGTATTGGGCAGAATTATCCGGTTTTCGGGTACCGTCCAGCCTGATTGGATGTATTTGTCGACCATGAAAGAACTGGGTGAGACAAGAACATCGGCAAGTTCAACGCAACGGCGTTCCATTTCGTAAATGTTGACGCCTTCGACTGTTCTCAGCGGAATTTCGTTGCACGCATTGCTCCATTCAGTGGAGCCATGAGCGACGATGCACATCGTGGTGGAAGCCAATCGGATGTCGCCAGTACGTTTTGCAATAAGGGAATAAAATCCGGCCCCGTTGGATTCACTGAAGAATGCGATGTCGGGTTGGGTTTGCCGCAAATGCGCCATTACCTGGTACGACTGATACAGGCGGTCAAGATTGCCCGTGGTGTCGCCAATGGTGCTGAGCTTTACGCCCGCATTTGATAGTTTACGTTGGATTTCGCGAAACTTCGGCAAATTCTTTCGATATCCCGAATACCGCTCATCGGCATAAAGAATTTCAACCTTCGCTCCGTTGTCAGCAAGAACACGGGACAGTTGCAGGCAATAGGTGCCAATTCCACCGTTTTGATCCAGGCCTGCCAGCTCGTGGGTGATCACGCAAACCGATTTGTCTGCGAATTGAAGTGCCGACGCCGAGATGTCCACGCCGCCAAGCCCGTTCATTCGGAATACCCTTCAAAATCGCGTGTTATCACCAATATCGACATTTGCCCCGTAGGATCAGGAAGTCCGCTCCACCATCGATGAATGTTCCGCAAACCGTTCACAAATATCTGTATCAGTGATCAAATTTCTGGTTGCAAGTGTTTATTTAGCAAAACATAAAACATCGCCTAGTTTCGTTAACGTGTTCAATTCCGGCAAGAAACACAATACAAATCTAAGTTATTATAAATATATATCATTCATGGATCCATTTCGGTATACGCATATCGCAATTTTATTACAATTTTTTGTATCTTGATATTTGTATTGAGTGCTCTCTATCCTTTTTTTTATTTTCTAAAGATTAATTCAACTATCTTATATTTACATTTGTAATTTTATATATTTTTATTTATATCGTTACAGTATTAATATATATTAATACTAATATTTCTTATCATTTACGATAATTGTTCAGTAAATCTTTTTGTTGTGGCGCAGGAATTCCATGGAGATAACGCACGAAGGCTCTTGGTCAATACGGGCAAATGGCCTGGTGATTGTCTGATTTGCCGGACCGCGACCCGAAAATAGGGATTACATCTGGTGTAGACGCAGCCGTAAAACGTAAAAGTTGTTATCGACCTTGCAAACAG
>JAHEGF010000187.1:3791-6648 GCA_024645155.1 Phyllobacteriaceae bacterium
ACCGTCATGATCAACGGCGCCCTTCACAATACCTCAAAACTCCAGAACTTGCGGACAATGCCTCCGCCGCGCGCATTTTGTCCCGACTACGGCTTCGGAAAAATCGTCAACTGCCGTAACCGCCGCCGCCGCCTTCGTTGTTCGATGTTGAACCAAGCGTGTTGGCCAGGGCCTGACAAGCCGGGTCGCTGTAAATATCCTCAAGCGACCTATTCAGATCGCAATCTTCGGCAACAGCCGCTTGTGCAACCTGGTATGGCACCATCTTTGAATCCGAGTCGGCATCGAGAATTCGGGAACCGATGAGTTTGAAAGTCTCATCATCGAGTTTTGACGAATTGTCGAGAACCGAGAGCATCGACAAAGCGAGTTTCTCGCGGTCATCCGCCAAACCCAATTCTACCAAATTGAGAAATAATTTTGGAAGGGATTCAGCCTGATTTGGTCCAACATCCGGAAACATTGCGTGCAATGTCCGGTCAACATTTGCAGCGGACTTGTCACCGCCTGACACCATCAAAAAGTCCAGTACAAGGTCGGGCGTGCCGACATATGTCTGCGACTGAACTGTAATTGAAGGTTTGGTTTCACCGTTGTTGACGGCAGCAAGACTTTGGTCTGCGGCTACCGAACCCAGCGCAATGACGCCTACGGTACTGTAGATACCTATTTTACTCATCTGTTACCCACCCGATTAATCCAATACTCGTAAATTAACCCATTGTTAATCATTACATACATTTCTAATATAAACAACCGATATTCCCGCGGAACCTGAGCCTTGGCCACAAATGGTTAACGCCGGTGACGTAGCGGGTAAGGGTCGGTATACCGGTAAGAATGTGACCGTGCGAAAATCGTCAGGGCACGCAGGTAGCTCTCGTGAGTAATGTGCCAAGCGGTCACGTTACCGGTGGATTGGCATACATTGAACCAGGCGAATGCTTTCCGGAGGCTCCCGTCTCGACGGCACAGTCAATGGTGGTTTTCTACAAAGCACTCAATCATCGAAATAATTCAGCCAGCGATAGAATTGGCCGCGGAGTTCGCCGTAATTGGTAACCTCGCCCCCTATCGATCTCTGACTTGTCTTCTTGAACCGAACCTCGAGGTCCTGGTCTTTCGGAAGCCCCAAAAAACGGCAGGCGCGAGCGCCGACCAGCGCTGACCTGTCGGCAAGATTCTCGTAGAAGACGGCCAACGTTTTGTCCCGGCCATTCAACTGCAATTCGTACTTTTCTCTGGTTTCTTCCTTGTTCAGGATATCCCAGATGCAGCTTTCCATCTTCAATGCGAATACCGGTTCAGGGGGGGCATCCTCATCGACGCCAACAGCCCATTTGTTTGTCAGGTTTGCCTTGACTTCGGAAACGTACCGGCGAAGCAGATTGCGGCGGGTCAGGTGAAAGATTGAAACTGCCGGATCGGATATCAGGTGATTTATGAGATCGGGAAATTTCTCCGCCTGGCCATATTGTAATTTGAACCCCGCCGATTTGTAACCCGCCTGCCTTGCCATTTCATAGTAACGCTCGACAAATGCGCACGGGTCGTTTTTTCGCAATTCAATCAATTCCGCATCATGCTTGAACCGTTTATGCTCCTTTGAAAGCATCGGTATTTCTGCTTTATCAAGGTAGAAGTCATTGAAGATTTCGTTTCCGCACAAGCATGCGTGGTGCGAGTCCAATTGTCCGGCCAGCAAATTGGAACCGGTTCTCTCGGCTGCCAGTAAAACAAATGGCGTAAAATCCGGTTTGGGCTTCGATATGTTGCTTTTGGAAACGCCGGACGCGACAAACGGCTTTGCGCTTTCGACAAGCATTTCCGCGCTTTGTTCGTGCATTTCCGGAGATGGATAGTATGTGTTGTATAGGAAACCGTCCTTCACTTTCGCCCCGTCGATATCCTCTTTTCCCGCGAACAGTTTTTGCGGAAGTCCAACGTTGGTGCAGAATTCTACCGACGTGTCACACATCACTCTTAGGTTCTCGAAAACCGTGCGATTTATCAGTTGCGGATAGCGATTGAGCAATCCGTATGGATCGGAAAAATTGTCTTCATAGTCGGGGGTGCGATCCGAAAACCAGAACAGCATCTTCGGGGCATGTATCTTTCTTAGCAAATCGAGGTAGGTGCTGACGTAATCATCACGTGTTTCTTTGAGTATCCTGACAATCTTGTCATGGTCGCCTTCTTCGAACAGTTCTTCGAGAAACTGCTCAAACCGCATTTTCTTATAATCGCTGAGGCGAACGCCAAGCAGTCCTCCATGCTCGCGATTGTTGAAAAGCGAATTGCCGGCGCTGCGCCCGGCTAGCACCTGAAGGACAACCAGCTCGGCGCCATTCAGATAGTCGAGATACTGTGTGGTGTTGAAGTGTTCGGGACCGGCGCCACCAACACCAAGGTTCATGACCTGGATGTTCAGTTTCTCCGCCATTATGTGCGGATAGGGTGTGTTGCAAAAACGGCCGTAGGTCTGTGCCGCTCCGATGCAGGCAATGTAGGGCTTCGATGTGTCTACCGCTGGTCCACGGTATTTCTTGTGGCCGAGGCCGTCATATTCAACCAGGTCGTAGTCGTATGCGGCCTTGTCCAGATCTTGATAGTAATGTCCCATTGTGACTCCGAACCCCCGTCTTCGAGCCAGACAACCAGCCTGTCCCGCAACCGGCAGGACGACTTCTATTTGCTCGAAAGATGAAAGGCAGCATTCCCGTTGGCTATTGCTAAACGACAGTATCTTAGATGAAATTTCGTTTCAACAGGATGAACGGAGGTCGTTTTAACCTAAAAAAAACGGCCGGAATTAACAGTGGATTTTCGGGTTCCCGACAGAACCGCCAACATGCCC
>JAHEGF010000429.1 GCA_024645155.1 Phyllobacteriaceae bacterium
TCTTCCTCCGGACTTCGATAGGTGTTCAGGCCCACGATGATGTCCTGTTGGCTGTCTATCCGGGCTTGTTTCCGGGCTGCGGCCTCTTCAATGCGCAATTTGGGAATTCCTGCCTCTATGGCCCTGGTCATCCCACCATAGGATTCCGTTTCCTCAATGAGTTCCCAGGCCTTACTGCAAAGTTCAGCTGTGAGGCTTTCTACATAATAACTTCCTCCCCACGGGTCCACGGTTCGGGTAATACCTGTCTCTTCCTGAAGGATGAGCTGGGTGTTCCTGGCGATCCGGGCTGAAAAATCTGTGGGCAGGGCTATGGCTTCATCCAGGGCATTGGTATGCAGGCTCTGGGTCCCGCCGAACGCGGCGGCTGAGGCCTCAATCATGGTGCGGGCTACGTTGTTGAAAGGGTCCTGCTCGGTCAGGCTCCACCCACTGGTCTGGCTATGGGTGCGCAGGGCCATGGATTTTGCTTTTTCCGGCTCGAAAGTACGCACGAGTTTCGCCCAGAGCATCCGGCCTGCCCGGAGTTTTGCGATTTCCATGAAGTGGTTCATGCCAATACCCCAGAAAAAGGAAAGCCTGGGGGCAAAGGCGTCTATTTTGAGGCCGGCTTTCAAACCGGTCCGGATATATTCCAGCCCGTCGGCCAGGGTATACGCCAGTTCGATATGTGCAGGGGCCCCCGCTTCGTGCATATGATAGCCTGAAATACTGATACTGTTAAAACGGGGCATATGACTGCTCGTATACTCGAAGATATCCGCGACAATCTTCATGGAAGGGGCAGGGGGGTAAATGTAAGTGTTGCGGACCATAAACTCCTTGAGAATATCATTCTGAATGGTTCCCGAAAGCTGATCGCGAGACACTCCCTGTTCTTCAGCGGCAACGATATAGAAGGCCATAATTGGGATAACAGCCCCATTCATGGTCATGGAAACCGACATTTGATCCAGGGGTATGTTGTCGAAAAGCACTTTCATATCCGCCACAGTGTCGATGGCAACCCCTGCCTTTCCCACATCCCCAGTGACCCGTTCATGGTCGCTGTCATACCCCCGGTGTGTGGGGAGATCGAAGGCTACGGAAAGCCCTTTCTGGCCCGCTGCGAGATTTCTCTTATAGAACGCATTACTCTCCTGCGCCGTCGAAAACCCGGCATATTGTCGGATCGTCCAGGGTCTTCGCACATACATGGTACTGTAAGGCCCCCTCAGAAAGGGGGGCATGCCCGCCCCGAAATCCAGGTGCCCCAGGCCTTTAAGGTCTGCGATTGAATACTGGGGTTTCAGGTATATCCCCTCAGCTGTTTTACGCGCTGCGCCGGCCACTTTCTCAGGGGCATTTCCCGAGCCCCCGGGAGTCCATTTTAAATTGAGTGCTTTATTTCTGCTCATCTTCCAGTCTTTTGCGTTCGTAGGCTTCGGAGAGTCGTTTGGCCAGGATAGGGGTTATGCGGGTTTGTACTTTGCGCTTTGCCCTGAAGGGATCTTTCTCCAGGACGTCCCGCATCCGGTCGTCCGTATTTGCATATTTGTTTGTGCCCACCAGAACGCGGTTGCCCCTGTCAAATGCCTTTTGTTCTTTTTCGGCACTTTCCGCTATTTTCTTTTGAATCGTATGGGCCCGGAGCTGGGAGAGCAACCCGCCCCCCTTTTCGATGGTTTTAAACAGTTCAAGGGCTTTCTGTCCTAACTGGTCCGTCAGCGATTCGATGTAGTAACTGCCATCGGCCGGGTTGCGGACACTGGAGAAATAGCTCTCGTGTCTGAGCATTAACAACTGGTTTCGCGCGATTCGGGCTGCAAAATCATTTTCAGGATGATAGAGTGCGTCATAGGGCAGGTTACAGATCAGATCCGCTCCCCCAAGGATAGCGGACATAGATTCGGTTGTGGTACGCAACATGTTCGTATTGTAGTCGTAGAGGGTTTTGTTCCTCAGGGTGGGGGAGGCTAAAACCTTACATCTGCCCGAAAAACCATAGGCCCGGGCCAGGAGTTCCCACAGGCGCCTTAGCGCGCGCACCTTCGCGATCTCAAAAAAGTATTCGCCCCCAATGGAGATCAGAAATACAGGTTCCTCCAAAAGTGGTTTCAACCTGTTGTCCTCCCGGGCTTTTTCCAGGTA
>JAHEGF010000017.1 GCA_024645155.1 Phyllobacteriaceae bacterium
GCCAGTTCGGTTCCATCAGACCATCCGGCAATTGCAAATACCTTGCCACCGACTTTCCAGACATGCGCCCCACCCCATTGGACAACTTTCGTGGTTGCAGGCAGTGCGGCGCAAAACGCATCGTAATCGTCCTGAGTCATGGGTGCCTCATACTGCAAAAACGGCGGGAATGCTCCCGCCGTTTCCTTTCGCTTCAGGTACCCGCGTCAGGCTGCTTCTTCAGCCGGTTTGAGCACCTCACCGTGGCTGAACACCAAACGGTCGGAACCGGCGGCAACGGAAATGGCAGATCCGTCGGGAATTTCACCCATCAGGATTTTTTCTGCCAGCGGATCCTGCAATTCCTTCTGCATCACCCTTTTCAGGGGCCGTGCACCGAACGCCGGATCGTAGCCCTTGTCGGCAAGCCACTCGATCGCGCCCTCATCAAGATCAAGCGCAATCTTGCGTTCGGCAAGAAGCTTGTTGAGACGGCCAAGCTGGATCTTCACGATTGCGCCCATCTCGTTGCGGCGCAATCTGTGGAACAGGATGATTTCGTCGACACGATTGAGGAATTCCGGCCGGAACGACGCCTTGACCACACCCATGACCTCGTCACGAACCTTGTCGACGTCTTCGCCTTCTCCCAGATTGACCAGGTATTCCGAACCAAGGTTCGATGTCATGATGATCAGCGTGTTGCGGAAGTCGACCGTCCGGCCCTGACCATCGGTCAGCCGGCCATCATCGAGCACCTGTAAAAGTACGTTGAAAACATCGGGGTGTGCTTTCTCGATCTCGTCAAACAAGATGACCTGATAGGGCCGGCGGCGCACGGCCTCGGTCAAGGCGCCACCTTCTTCGTATCCGACATAACCGGGGGGTGCGCCGACGAGGCGGGCAACCGAGTGTTTCTCCATGTATTCGGACATGTCGATACGAACCATCGCACCGTCATCATCGAACAGGAATTCGGCAAGCGCCTTGGTCAGTTCGGTCTTTCCGACACCGGTTGGCCCCAGGAACATGAACGAACCGATCGGACGGTTGGCATCCTGCAATCCTGCGCGTGCGCGCCTGACCGCCTTTGAAACGGCCTGCACGGCCTCGCCTTGACCAATAACCCGCTTGGCGATCTCGTCTTCCATTCGCAACAGCTTGTCCCGTTCCCCTTCCAGCATTTTGTCTACCGGAATTCCGGTCCACCGCGAGACGATGTGGGCGATGTGATCCGGTGTAACGGTTTCCTCGACCATCGAGCCGGTATCACCCTGCGCTTCGGCTTCGATCAGTTTTTGCTCCAGTTCCGGTATCTTGCCGTATGCCAGTTCGCCGGCTCTTTGAAATTCACCGGTACGCTGCGCAACCGCCAATTCGTTTCGCGTCTCGTCCAGTTCCTTTTTCAGATCCGCGGCCAGCCCGAGCTTGTCCTTTTCGGCGGCCCACGCATTGGTCAACCGGATGGATTCTTCCTCAAGGCCTGAAAGCTCTTTTTCAAGCTTTTCCAGACGGTCCTTGGATGCCTTGTCTTTTTCGACCTTCAAGGCCTCACGCTCGATTTTCAGCTGCATGATGCGCCGGTCGATTTCATCCAGAGCCTCGGGTTTGGAATCGACTTGCATGCGCAACCGTGAAGCAGCCTCATCGACAAGATCTATGGCCTTGTCAGGCAGGAACCGGTCGGCGATGTAACGGTTTGACAATGTGGCAGCCGCGACAAGCGCCGAATCAGAAACCCGGACCTTGTGGTGCTGCTCGTACTTTTCCTTCAGCCCGCGCAGGATCGATACAGTATCCTCCACGGTCGGTTCGGAAATGAAGACCGGCTGGAACCGGCGAGCCAATGCGGCATCCTTTTCAACATGCTTGCGATATTCATCAAGCGTGGTTGCACCAACACAATGCAGTTCCCCACGCGCCAACGCTGGCTTCAGCAGGTTCGACGCATCCATGGCGCCGTCAGCCTTGCCAGCGCCTACCAGCGTGTGCATTTCGTCAATGAACAGGATAATTTCGCCTTCTGCTGCCTGAACCTCCGACAATACGGACTTGAGCCGTTCCTCGAATTCGCCACGATATTTGGCACCGGCAATCAGCGAGCCCATGTCGAGTGCCATCAGCTTCTTGTCGCGCAGCGATTCCGGCACGTCACCATTGATGATGCGCAACGCAAGGCCTTCAGCAATTGCGGTCTTTCCGACACCGGGTTCGCCGATCAATACAGGGTTGTTCTTGGTACGGCGCGACAGAACCTGGATAGCGCGGCGGATTTCCTCATCACGGCCGATCACAGGATCAAGCTTGCCGGTCCGCGCCTCTTCGGTGAGGTCGCGGGCATACTTCTTCAATGCATCATAGCCCTGTTCGGCACTCGCAGTATCTGCGGTGCGGCCCTTCCGGACTTCATTGATAACCTGGTTGAGCGCTGCCGCTGTCACCCCGGCCTTTGCCAGAATATCTGCAGTTTTCGCCCCCTTTTCGATTGCCAGCGCAGTGAGCAACCGCTCCACGGTTACAAAGCTGTCCTTGGCCTTTTTTGCGATATCCTCTGCAGTGGCAAACACCTTTGCAAGCGGCTGGGCGAGATACAGCTGGCCGTTGCCGCCTTCAACCTTCGGCATCGCATTCAGCGCAGCTTCAACACCAAGTCGCACATCGGCAACACGGCCGCCCGCGCGCTCTATCAACGACGCGGCCATACCTTCATCGTCATCAATGAGGACTTTTAGAAGATGCTCCGGTGTAAACTGCTGGTGATTATTTGATAGGGCGAGTGTCTGGGCGGACTGAATAAATCCCCGGACACGCTCCGAGTATTTCTCGATATTCATATCTGTCTCCAATCCATCTCCGGCCCATATGGATTGGCACCGGATCAAGTTGCGGTGACGGCCCCCCGATCAGGCAGGACCACATTTTCAAAGAAGATATGGGGACCAATTGTCCGGGGTGCAAGTTCGTGGTCAATAAATGAAACAAGCCGGTATGGCTATCCGCCACACCGGCTTTTGACGGACCAGCTTGTCCGGGATGTTTTGGCAGAGCAACTATCTAGTCGGCGACCGGCGCAAGGCTTTCATTTTTACCTGCCGGTTCTGATTTCCCGCTTTCCGTATCAGGCTTTTCTGCTCCGCTATCGGTTTTTGCCTCAACCGGACGGCGCGGACGCCTTGTTCTTTTAGGCGGCTCCGCCTCGCCATCTGCCACCGAAACAACACTATCCTTGTGGTCAGCGGCGGCCGCCCGCCGGCGGCTTGGTTTTTCTGCCGGAGCCTGAGCGTCGATGGCAACTTCTGCCGGCATTTCGCCGATCACCGGTTGCGGGCCGGTTCCTTTTCCCGCTGGTGGCTGGTTTTCTGCAATATTTGGGTTTCGTTCAGCAGCCGCACGTTCATTGGCATTATCGGAGCCACGGTTTTCTGCAGACTGGTTTTCCCGCTGTTCCTGTTCGGCGCGCTCTTCACGTTGTACCTGCTGCTGAGCTGTGGCAGCCGCGATAATGCGATTGTAATGCTCTGCGTGCTGGAGATAGTTTTCCGCCATGACACGGTCGCCTGCACTTTGTGCGTCGCGTGCAAGGGTCGTGTACTTGTCTGCGACCTGCTGGGCCGATCCGCGAATTTTCACGTCGGGACCATTGCTCTCATAATTCCGCGTAAGCGGGTTGGGGCCCTTGCGGTTATTGTTGTTTCTACCGCGCATGCGCCGGTTTTGCTGTTGTGGCCTCATCGCCTATCCGATTTTCTCTTTGCTGAATTTTTGCCGCGTATCTCGATCATGCAACAGCATGCGCCGCTGCGCTTGTTGCTGTTCTGCTGCGGAGGGATAACTAGTCTTCCCTGCTACACATTATTTCATAAACTGCTTATTTTTCATTACCGGGATGTCGCGCTCCACATGAGCGATCCGAGCCCCGCTCGACAAACCCGCCTTTCTGGACCTTACTCCAGAAACCGTTTTGCCTGATTGTTATCCGGTGCACTGAATCTATCGCCTTATCCAAGTGTTGCCAAGCCTTTTTTCGCACTGCAACGATTATTATGCTGCATCCACAATCTCTTGCGCAAATATAAGCGCCCTCTCAATACCCCCCAAATCATGGTGCACCGAATATAAGACGAAACCGTTGCTCCTGAAGATCGCCTCGACATCTTCACGTTGACCCGCTCCGATCTCAACGGCAATGAAACCGCCTTCCTCCAGTATTGCCCCGGCGACCGGAATTATGGTGCGGTAGGCTTCAAGGCCATCGGGGCCGCCATCCAGTGCCAGTTCCGGATCATGCTCGCGCACTTCCACCGCCAGGCGGGAAATTTCATCGCTTGGTATATAGGGCGGGTTTGACACGATTATGTCGAACCTGCCTTTCACCCCTTCGAACCAGTTGGAATGGATTGCCTGATATCTGCCTGGTACCCCCGCATGTGCGGCATTGCGATTTGCAATGTCGGCGGCTTTTGCCGATATATCCGTCGCAACCACCTCGGCACCGGTACAGCTGGCAGCAATCGCCACACCAATGGCACCCGTTCCGGCACCGAGATCGAGGACACGGCACCTTGCCTTGCCGGCAGCGATCAGGCGCACAAGCGGCAGCACCGCGTCAACAACGGTCTCGGTGTCGGCACGTGGCTCCAGGGTATCTTCGTTCAACTCGAAACGAAGACCATAGAATTCACGGGCTCCGGCAATCCGGTAGACAGGTTCGCCGAGCAATCGCCTCCTTTTGAACTCCTCGATCTGGTCCAGCTCTTCCGGCAAGACAACGCGATCCGGATTGAGTACGATTTCGGTGCTTGATAGCCCGGTCGCATGCTCGACCAGAATACGGGCATTCAGGACCGGACTTTCGATTCCCGCCCCGGCAAATGCGTCACTAAGATCATGAACGGCATCGCCAAGTTTTTTACCTGCTGCCGGCTGGCTGTTTTTGTCAGCCATTGTTCTCGGCCAGCGCCGCGAGCAGCTTTGTCTGATGATCGGTGGTCAGGGCATCGATAATCTCGTCAAGCTCGCCCATCATCACGCGATCCAGCTTGTAAAGTGTCAGGTTGATTCGGTGATCGGTCAGGCGCCCTTGCGGAAAATTGTAGGTCCTGATGCGTTCCGACCGGTCGCCGGAACCGACCTGGAGACGGCGTGCCTCGGAGCGTTCGTCCGCCGCCTGGGACCGGTGCATGTCATACAATCGGGCCCGCAGTATCTGCATAGCACGTGCCCGATTCTGGTGTTGCGACTTCTCGGCCTGAACCACGATGATACCTGTCGGCAAATGGGTAATGCGGACCGCGGAATCCGTCGTATTCACATGCTGTCCGCCAGCCCCCGAGGCACGCATCGTGTCGATACGAATGTCCTCGTTGCGGATTTCGACATCAACGTCTTCGGCTTCCGGCAGAACGGCAACGGTTGCCGCCGAGGTATGGATGCGGCCCCCCGCTTCCGTTTCCGGCACACGTTGCACACGGTGAACACCGGATTCGAACTTCAACCTCGCAAACGCACCTCGCCCTGTAACCGTCGCGATAATTTCCTTGTAGCCGCCGACATCGCCTTCGCTCGCGGAAACGACTTCCACTTTCCAGCCGCGCTGTGCCGCATAACGTTCATACATGCGGAAAAGGTCACCGGCGAAAAGCGCCGCCTCCGATCCGCCGGTTCCTGCGCGAATTTCCAGGATGACACTCTTGTCATCCGCGGCATCCTTAGGCAGCAGAAGTACCTGCAGTTTGTCGCGAGTTTTGGCGATGGTCGCCTCGATAGCTTCCATTTCCTCTTCGGCAAGCGTCCGTATTTCCGGATCGCTTTGCGGGTCGGCGAGAATTTTTCCGATACCGTCAAGCTCGTTTTCAGCCTCGCGCAATGCCCTTATTTCGGCGACAACCGGCTCAAGCTCGGAATATTCGGATGCCAGGCGAACATAGGTATCGGAATCGGGCCCTTGCGCCATTTGCATTTCCAGCATCTGGAAATGCTTGACCATCTGGTCCATGCGTTCTGCCGGGAGATTTACAACCATAGCAACCTCACACGGAGATATCCGCGGCCTTGGCGTAGTCGGTCAACAGGTCACGTATGTTGACCTGTCCGGCCGGTTTGTCGAGCGCCTCGCCAACAAGTTTTGCAACTTCTTCGACATTCAGATCAAGCAGCATCGACTTGACCGGACCGATCGCTGCCGGCGCCATGGATATTGATCGGAACCCCAACGCCACAAGAGCCATTGCCGAAATCGGCCGCCCCGCAAGTTCGCCGCACAAGGTCACCGGGGTGTTCGCCCTTTTGCCGGCTTCCACAATCTGTCGCAACAAGCGTAAAAAGGGTGCGGATACGGGGTCGAAACGGCTCGAGAGCTGCGAATTGCTGCGATCGGTCGCCATTGTAAACTGGAACAGGTCGTTTGAACCGACCGACACGAAATCGACCGCTTGCATTAACTCGTCCAGTTGCCACAAAAGTGCCGGCACTTCGATCATTGCCCCGAGTTTCAACCGGGTCGGCAATTTGTAAGCAAAGCGCGACAGATGGCGAACCTCGCGATCAATGATCTCGCGTGCTTTGCGGATTTCGGAGAGGTCGGTGATCATTGGCAGCATGACGCGCAATTCGCCACCGCCTGCTGCCTTGAGCAATGCGCGGATCTGGACGCGCAGCAATCCCGGACGGTCGAGTGCAAGGCGGATCGCACGCCAGCCCAGAGCCGGATTTTCTTCCTGCCCGGCACCGCGGAAATAGGGAAGCATCTTGTCGCCGCCAATGTCGAGCGTGCGAAACGTTACCGGCTTGTTTTTGGCAGCTTCCAGAACCTGCCGGTAAAGCTTTTCCTGGGCTTCGGAACGCGGGAACGCGGCAACAACCATGAACTGCAGCTCGGTGCGAAACAGTCCAATTCCGTCGGCCCCGGACCCGGCCATCTGCGGCAAGTCGACAGCCAGGCCGGCATTCATGAGGAGTTCTATGCCGACGCCGTCTTTGGTCACTGCCGGTTTGTTGCGATTGGTCTGGAAAAACTGCTGGCGTTTGGCGCGGAACCGGACCTTTTCGGCATAGGCGTCGCGCAGGTCCTGCTGCGGCCGCAAATGGACCTGACCCTCGTCACCATCGACAATGATTGCATCCGCATTCTCGGACAGGGAGACGGAACCCCTTGCCTGGCCGACGACCGGTATCCCCATCGCCCGGGCGACAATCGTCACATGGCTGGTCAGCGCGCCGTCTTCGAGAACAAGGCCGCGCAATTTCTCGCGCGGATAGTCAAGCAGTTCGGCAGCTCCCATGTGACGCGCCACAACGATGGCATTTTCCGGCAACGTTTTTGCGATCTGGTCGGGCGCCCGGCCGATCAGCAAACGCGTCAGCCGGTTGGCGAGATCCTCGAAATCGTTGATCCGTTCCCGCAGATAAGGATCGGTCATGTTCATCATGCGCGAGCGCATGTCTGACTGAACCTTTTCGACCGCTGCCTCAGCAGTCAAGCCGTTATTGATCGCCTCTTCGAGGCGCCGGACCCAACCGCGGTCATGGGCAAACATGCGGTATGTTTCAAGAACATCGCGATGCTCGCCTTCAAAGGCAACATCGCCGCGCGACAGCATGTCATCAATCGATAGCCGCAGCGAGCCCAGTGCCGAATCAAGGCGTTGGCGTTCCTTCTCCGCATCCTCATTGAACAGGTTCGTTACGAGGAGGCGCGGCTCGTGCAAAACGACGTAGCCAAGGCCGATACCTTCATTGAAAGACAACCCGCTGATACTTGCGGATTTGCCGAGATCAAGTTCCATGCCCGGTTTGGACAATCGCTGGAGGTCACCGGTCGCGATCATCTCGGCGAGAATCATCGCTGTCGTTTCAAGCGCCTCCACTTCGTCGTCACTATAGTGGCGCTGTGTTTCGTTTTGCACCACAAGGACGCCGAGGGTACGCCCTGCCCGCAAAATGGGAACACCGAGAAACGAATGATATATTTCTTCGCCGGTTTCCGGCAGCAGCGTAAAGGCCGGATGATGCTGTGCATCTGAAAGATTGAGAACTTGTGCGCTCGCGGCAATCGTTCCTACCAGGCCGTCTCCAAGGCGAAGTTGGGCATTGTGAACCGCGCCCGGATTCAGGCCTTCGGTGGCGAACAGTTCGAGAATGCCATCAGCGCGCAGGGCATAGATGGAGCACACTTCCGCAACCATGTTGCGGGCGATCTGGCGCACGATCCTGTCAAGCCGGTCCTGGGGCTCGTAGGATGCCGCCATCAATTCGCGCAACCGCTTTAACAGTACGCGCGGGCCGCTGGTGTGTTCGCGCATGACGATAGCTCTCCGGCAGGACGGATATGGCAGCGAATTGCCATTCCGCACCGCCTTACAAAACAGATCAGCTATTGATTAGCCAGACCATAGACTGAATGCAAAGTGCGCACCGCAAGTTCCGCGTACGGACCGTCGATCAAAATGGAAATCTTGATTTCCGATGTCGTAATGGCGCGTATGTTTATTCCCTTTTCGGACAGGGCCTTGAATGCGGTTGCCGCAACACCGGCATGGCTTCGCATGCCAATTCCGATTACCGAAACCTTTACCATCCCGGCTTCCGACTGAACGGTGTCAATTCCAAGGTTGTCCTTGTTATTGTTCAAAATCGAAAGTGCGCGTGCAAGATCCCCCGACGGAACCGTAAAGGTCATGTCGGTTGTCGAACCGTCTTCCGAAATGTTCTGCACGATCATGTCGACATTGATGTTGCCTTCGGCAAGCGGACCGAAAATCGCTGCCGCCACGCCCGGGCGGTCAGCAACACGGCGCAATGAAATCTGCGCTTCATCCTTGGTATAGGCAATACCGGTAACGACCTGCTGTTCCACGATTTCATCCTCGTCGCAAATGAGTGTGCCAGGCAAATTGTCGATGTCGCTCATGCCGGGCGCTTCCGGATCATCGAATGATGACCGGACAAATGTCCGCACACCTTGTACCATGGCAAGTTCGACCGATCGAACCTGCAATACCTTGGCTCCAAGGGATGCCATTTCAAGCATTTCCTCGTAACTGATCCGTGCGAGCCGCCGCGCGGTCGGATCAACGCGCGGGTCGGTAGTGTAAACGCCGTCGACATCGGTATAAATGTCACAGCGGTCGGCGCCAACAGCAGCCGCGATTGCAACGGCGCTGGTATCTGATCCGCCACGGCCAAGTGTAGCAATACGGTTGTCCGGACCCACGCCTTGAAATCCTGACACCACGGCAACCTGTCCGTTGCCAAGGCGCTTGACCAGTAAAGAACCGTCAATTTCGTTGATTCTGGCTGCACCATGCGCCTTGTCGGTGCGGATCGGGATTTGCCATCCCTGCCACGAGCGCGCATCAATCCCCATGGATTGCAGGGCAATTGCCAGCAGACCGCTTGTAACCTGCTCGCCGGAGGCAACAATGGTGTCATATTCGCGCGCATCGTAAAACGGCGTATTGGCGCCAGCCTTTTTGGGCATATTTTCAACCCAGCCGACCAGTTCGTTGGTCTTGCCTGCCATGGCGGATACGACAACAGCAACTTCGTGCCCATGATCCACTTCGCGCTTTACGTGGCGCGCGACATTGTGGATGCGGTCGAGATCTGCAACCGAAGTACCGCCGAATTTCATAACAATGCGTGCCATTGCTGACGATCCGGTACCAAATAAAAAGGCGCCTGCCATGCAGGGGCGCCGTTGGCCGCTTCGATATCCGATACGATGCCAATCTGCAAGGCGCGACCCCATTTCGCCTTGACTTTATCGCGCCGCTCGCCAACGTCCTTGGCGACAAGGGAGCTTGCAATGGTGAATGCCGCGCCGACAACTATAGACCAGGCTGAAGTTGACCGCTTCTCGGCGCTTGCCGAACAGTGGTGGGATCCGGCCGGAAAATTCAGGCCGCTACACAAATTCAATCCCGTGCGGCTGACCTACATCAGGGACAATATCTGCAAGCGGCATGGCCGTGATCCAAACCGGGAAAACCCCCTGAGCGGCCTTCGAATTCTTGATATCGGCTGTGGTGGCGGGCTGCTGAGTGAACCGATGGCGCGCCTTGGTGCAGATGTCGTTGGCGCCGACGCCTCCGAAACAAACATCGAAGTCGCGCGCATTCACGCAAACCAGTCAGGTATTGCCGTCGATTACCGCGCCACAACTGCAGAAGCATTGGCAGAGGCCGGCGAGCAATTCGACATCGTTCTCAATATGGAGGTAGTCGAGCATGTCTCCGACGTCAGCCTGTTTATGGCCAAATGCGCGCAGATGGTGAAACCGGACGGTGTCATGTTCGTCGCCACGATCAATCGTACCCCGAAAGCCTATGCTCTGGCGATTGTGGCTGCCGAACGTGTTCTGCGCTGGCTTCCGCGCGGCACCCACCAATATGAAAAACTTGTGCGTCCTGCTGAACTCGAAACTGCGTTGAATGCGAATTCCATGAAGATCATCGATCGAACCGGCGTGTTCTTTAACCCGTTGGCAGATCAATGGCGACTGTCCCGGGACATGGATGTCAACTATATGATTCTGGCCGAAAAAATGGCGTCCAGCGACAGTTCTAGGCACTAGGTTCTAATTCTGATCTTCCGGCAGTGGCGGCAGCGGCATGAAATCAACACCTTCGTCCGCGAGGCCCTTGGCTTCTTCCTGCGTTGCTTTCCCGTATATGCCACGTGGATCAGTCTCGCCGTAATGGATCTTGCGGGCTTCCTCGGCAAACTTGTCGCCGACATTGTCGGCATTCTCGCGCACCTTACGGGCAAGTTTTGTCATTTCCGCCATAATCCTTTGCTGGTCGCCGCCGGCGGCAACGGCAAGGTGTTTCTTGTCCCGCGAAGCTGAAACAGCCGGCGCCATCAGCGCTTTCTCAACATGTGTGTCCGAACAGACCGGACATTCAACAAGGCTCCTGCCACTCTGAGTCTCGAAATCCTCGTTGTTGCGAAACCAGGCTTCAAACAAATGGTCATTTCCACAGGTCAGCGAAAACCGGATCATGACGCGCGTCTTTCCTTGGCGTCAGGACTCTCGGAAAATTCTACGCGATAGTCACGGCCATTGTTCAAATTCGGTATCTTACCGCGGGCCGTGTCAGTTTGGGTCGGATCAATTTCGGCCACGATAACCGCCGGTTCATCATGGTCAGCTTCTGCGACGATTTCTCCTGCCGGATTGACAATCAGCGAGTGCCCGAATGTTTCGCGCCCGTCCTCGTGCAGACCGCCTTGCGCAGCAGCAATTACCCAGGCACCGTTTTCGATCGCCCTTGCACGCAACAGAACGTGCCAGTGCTGTTTGCCGGTTTGCCGGGTGAAGGCCGACGGCACCGTCAGAAGTTGCGCACCGGCCAATGCCTGGTCGCGGAAAAGATGCGGAAAACGAAGATCATAGCAGATAGCCAGGCCAATTACGGCAAATGGCAATTGCGCCACAACGCATCTGGACCCGGGAGAATAGATCGCGGATTCGCGCCAGCTTTCTCCATTTTCAAGGTCAACATCGAACATGTGAATTTTATCGTAGGTCGCCCGCAAGGAGCCGTCAGGGGCAAACAGAAATGCGCGATTCGATATCCCGCCACTCTCATTGCGGATAGCCGTCGAGCCGATATGCAGGTGAATTCCCAGTTCACCGGCGAGCTTCGCTGCCGTGGACACGACCACGTCGTCGCGCGGCGACGCCACGACTTTTTCCAGCTCTTGCCGCTTTCGCTGCACAATTCCCGTCATTTCCGGTGTCTGGACAAATGCCGCTCCAAGCCCGGCAGCCTGCCGGACCAGTTGCTCAAGGTCACGTGCATTGGCTTCGGGATCAACACTGGAGCGCATTTGAACCGCGGCAGTCTGCACGATCATGCTCATCACGCCTCGCTCTTGTTTTTCAGAAGCGCATCGAGTTTTCCGCCACGCTCCAGTTCGTACAACTCGTCAAAGCCGCCAATATGGGTATCACCGAAGAAAACCTGAGGAAATGTCGAACGCCCGTTGGCGCGCTTGGTCATCTCCGCCCGCAACTCGGGAGAATAGCTCGCATCGTGCTCGGTGTAGGCCACACCCTTGCTGTCGAGAAGCGACTTGGCAGCAGAGCAGAACCCGCAAAACATTCGTGTGTAAATCGTGACCATCATCCGGTTTCCGTGGCAGTTTGTATTTCTCGTATAGAATATGGGTGCGAACAACGCATTCTCAAAATATATGGTCCTGCTTACGATTACGTGTCTGCAATCACGCGGGCAAATGTCAGTATATCGACGCCTGCCGGTTTGTGTTTCAAGACCGCCCGCGTCATCGACGACACTGTCGCACCGGTCGTGTAGACATCGTCAACAATCAGCACGCGCCGGCCCCGCAGGTCAATGTCCCTTTCCTCGGGAATGCGAAACGCGCCGCGAACATTTTCCTCGCGTTCACGCGCTGCAAGTCCGACCTGGCGCCTGGTCGGGCGAATACGGACAACTGCTTCGGGCGCAAAGGCGAGACCGGATTTGCGGGCGATGACCCGTGCCAGTTCGGCGGACTGGTTAAAACGCCGGGAAAAGAACCGGTGCCGGTGAAGCGGAACCGGCACGATAACATCGGCATCGGCAATCAGTGATTTTCCAGCCCGCATCATCCAGCCTGCCATCCATGGTGCCAGGTCGGTCCGGTCCCGGTATTTCAGGTTTTGCACGATACGCCTCGCCACGCCGTCATAGGCGACAGCCGCCCGTGCCCGGTCAAATGGCGGTGGGTCGGCTATCGCAGCCGCAGACAGAAACCCGGTACCCATGTCGTGTGAAAAGGGTGTGCCGAAAACCGCGCACCACGGCCGTTCCAGATGCCGCAAATCGAGCCAGCATTGCGGGCAAAGCGTACCCGGTTCGGCCACTATGCGCCGGCACCCTACGCAAACTGGCGGGAAGGCGATCCGGGCGCCAAATGCGGCAACGCGGCCGATGCCGGATTTCAGACTTCCATAATGGCTCTCAAACAGCGTCATGCATTGGACAATGGCGTCTAATCGGGGGTATTGCAAACGCAATGGTTGGCAGAACTGCCCGATGAAATCTCCAGTCAGGCCGAACATAGTGAACCCGAATATCATCTTCGACGATCATGCTGCAGCATTGCACCGCATCCGCGCCTTGAAAATTGATACGCCTGGCACGGATTTTCTCATGAGACGGGCAGCCGATGATCTTGCGGAGCGCGTTGCGGCAGTCGATCGCCGGTTTCCGCGCGCTGTTTCGCTGTTTTCAGCTACTGACCATGCCGCAAGAGTACTGTTGGCCTGTGGCAAGTGCGATTCAGTAGACAGAATAGAGGCTGTTGATCATTTGCCGGGCAACCATCAGGTCGGGGCAATAGCCTCACCGGATTGCCTTCCGCTAGCTTATGGCACCGTGAACTTGGCAGTTTCGCTTCTGTCCATGCACCATTTCAACGACCTGCCGGGTTTTCTTGCCCAGGTTGTGCGCAGCCTTCAGCCCGACGGGCTTTTTCTCGCAGCGCTGCCCGCCGCCGGAACACTTTCAGAGCTTCGCGAAAGCCTGCTCGCGGCAGAATCGGAAATCGACAACGCCGCAAGTCCGCGAATTCTGCCATTCGCCGATGTCAGGCAACTTGGCAGCTTGTTGCAAAGGGCCCGGTTCGCGCTTCCGGTAGCGGACGTCGACACGGTGACCGTACGCTACGATACCATGTTCGACCTGATCGGGGATCTACGCGCAATGGCTGCGACCAACATTCTGGTTGAGCGCTCCCGAAAGCCGCCCGGGCGGAACATGTTTGCAAGGGCTGCACAAATCTACGCCGACCGGTTCTCGGACGCTGACGGGCGCATTCGCGCAACATTTTCCATAGCGTGGCTGTCTGGCTGGTGCCCTCACGACAGCCAACAGAAACCGGCGAGGCGTGGTTCAGCGACGGCCAGTCTGACGGACATTCTCGGTGGAAAGCGATAAGGCTGACGGCAATTGTGGCAATGCCACATTGCGGAATTTTATTATTTTGTCAGATTGATAATGGCGTTGGCGTTTTTGTTCCACTGATCGCTGACCGCATTACCCGTACTCTTAAGTGTACCTGCGATCGCCATTGCAATAAGCGCCACAATAAGTCCGTACTCGATAGCGGTCGCGCCAGTTTTGTCTTTCAGTAGTCGCGAAATACGCATGATTCAATTCCCTTTGGTGGCTATAAAATAACCTGCCAATATTAAGTCTTGATGACCGGAAACAGTTAACCAATGGATAGTTTGTGTGGTCGAAACGTAGTGATTTCTCTAGTTACAATCGCCAATGCGCGTACCGTTGTCACGAATTACACAAACCGAATTCGGTGCGCTTTGCAGCACGCTGCGGCGAATGGTGTACTGACCCTTGTAGTTCACCGAACCTGTGCTCATCATGTCAATTCCGGCAACATCAGCTCTTGAGGAACGATACTCGCTAACCCCTTGAAGGGCAGGCATTAGGATAAGCACCATGGCTACCGCTGCGGACCCGAAAAGCAGGGCAATACGCAATGCGCCATAGCCGGCACCATCGACACCCCATGATATTTCAGAACCGTGACTTTCAAAATCCTTTTCACCAAGCATACTCAACACTCCTGCAATGATATTCAATAAAACGCCGGATTTGCGCCGCCACTCATTGATAAAAATCGCACAGGAAAATAAACGATCGCTTAACGATGATCGAAAACCGCAAACCGGCCGGATCAGAGCAAATCGATCAAAAACGGCACCAGCGGCAAATCCGCCTCCGGCATTGCATAGTCGCGCATGTCCTTTGGCCGGACCCATTTCAGTGCCTGGCCTTCACGTGGATCCGGCGTTCCCCAGAAACGCCGGCACACAAACAGCGGCATCAGCAGCGCGAAATCCTTATATTCATGGCTTGCAAAGGTCAGCGGCGCCAAGCAGGCGGTTTTGGTCTCGATACCGAGTTCTTCGGCCAGTTCACGGATAACAGTCTGTTCGGGCGTTTCACCGGGTTCCACCTTGCCGCCGGGAAATTCCCACAAACCTGCCATGGGTTTTCCCTCGGGCCGTTGCGCCAGCAGAACACGCCCGTCGGCATCGACGACAGCACAGGCTGCAACGAGAACCAGCGGCAATTTTGCGTTCATAGGCCTTCAGCCGGTGGAGGTTGCCTGTAATGATATCGGTAGATTTCCTCAAATCCGAGGCCGGAATAAAGCCCTAGTGCTTCCTTGTTATCTGCCTCAACCTGCAGCCAGGCCCGGGACGCACCGAGCAGTTTTGCCCAACGAAGCGCCGCCAGCACCAAATCGCGCCCGAATCCCTGCCGGCGCATGTCCGGATGAGTGGCAACCTCGAACAACCCCGCCAGTTCGCCATCATGGACGCATAACCCAGTTGATACGGGTACCTGGTCTTTTTGCAAAACAAAAAGCCCGGTGTCAGGAGCAATGGAATCGATGATTTCCGACAATCCGGCTTTGATCGATCGGTCGGAGCCCCGGACTGCCAGCAACGCCTCCACAAAGCGCCCAATATCCTTCATGGGAATATGATCAATGGCGCTATCTGTCGGTATTCCAGCTATGTCGGCAGTCATGACAACCGATTCGGCACACCTCAGCCAACCCTCCCGGTCAAAAAACGCAGTTATCTGTTCGCCGGCCAATGGCGATATCCGGACCGTCACAGGCCGGTTGTAGGCATCAAAACGGCGGCTCGCCTTGGCAATGCGCTCTCCAATTTTGGCACAATCGCTCGGATCGAGCGGATTTATCGAATTGAGGCGCCGTCCCGGATGTCCCGCCGTCAGCCTGATCAGCCAGGACCCGTCATAGTGCACCGAAGCCGCCGGCCAGGCACGAAATCCGGCGGCCTCATATCTGCGAACCTGCGGTAAATGAACAGGTGAAGGGCTGACTGTAACCATCGAATTTGCCCAGGGTCAAAACCCTAGCTCCGGTAATCACCGTTGATTGCAACATACTCCTTGGTCAGATCGCAAGTCCAAACCGTGGCCCGGCCCGGGCCCATACCCATGTCAATGCCGACCTTGATCTCGTCGCGTTTCATGTATTCGGACACTTTCTGCTCGGAATAGTCTCCCGACCGTTCACCATTCTGTGCAACCAGATGGTCGCCAAACGATATTGACAACCGGTCGCGATCGGCAGGTTCACCTGCTTTCCCAACCGCCATGACAACCCGGCCCCAATTGGCATCCTCGCCGGCGATCGCCGTTTTGAACAATGGAGAATTTGCCACCGACAGGGCTATCTTTTTCGCTGATCGCGATGATTTGGCGCCGGTAACCGCCACTTCAACGAGTTTTCGCGCGCCTTCACCGTCCCTGACTACGAGCATTGCGAGCTCTTTGAGCAGCCGGTTGAAGGCCCGTCGCAGCTTGCCAAGACGCCGGTCACGAATGTCGGTAATGTCCCGGACATTTTTCTTGCGCGCGGTACCTGTCGCAAAAACCAGAACCGTATCGCTCGTCGAAGTATCCGAATCGACCGTAATGGCATTAAAGCTTTTCCCAACGCCTTTCGCGATCATGTCCTGCAGGACACTGGCGCTGACCGGTGCATCTGTCACGATAAACGATAACATGGTCGCCATGTCGGGAGCGATCATCCCCGACCCCTTTGCAATCCCGTTGATCGTGACGGCTGCACCGTCGATGACAACGCGGGCCGTTGCCATTTTGGGATGCGTATCGGTTGTCATGATTGCACGCGCCGCCGCGGACCAATTGTCCACATTGGCCGTTTTGACCATCTGGCTGACAAGTGGTGCAAAAGCGGCAGCGTTCAGTGGTTCGCCAATTACGCCGGTTGACGCGAGATAGACGTCTCCTGTTCCGCATCCTGCTGCATCCGCGGCAGCACGTGCCGTGATGCCGGTCGCTTCACGCCCCTTTTTGCCGGTAAAGGCGTTGGCATTGCCGGCGTTGACGACAAGCACGCGGGCCTGGCCGCCCGGCAGATTCTGGCGGCAGTAATCGACCGCCGCCGACGGGCACTTCGATTTCGTGAAGACACCGGCAACCGCCGTGCCAGCCGGGAACGTCATGACTAAGAGGTCGGTACGTCCGCGGGCCTTGATGCCGGCCATCGCAGTCGCAATCGTGACATCCTCCAGCGCTGGCATTGAAGGATAGTTTTTGGGTGCCAAGGGTGAGATTGCGTCAGACATCATACATCCGGTTTCAAGAAGCCCGGCACCTATTGTGCCGTTGTGTCAGCTTCAAGTGCCTTTTTCAGTTCGGGGTCTTTGATGTCCACCTTTGCATTGTCACGCAGGCTCTTGACCAACTCGAGGTAGCGCTCGCGCAAGATGAGCGAACGCACCTGTTCCTTGACCTGATCAAAGGCGGGCGGCTGTTTTGTCCGCTTGTCCTCAAGTTTGATGACATGCCAGCCAAACTGGGTTTTGACAGGAACTTTGGTGTGTTCACCGACAGACAAGGCAAATGCCGCCTGTTCGAATTCGGGCACCATCTGGCCGGCACCAAAATAACCCAGATCGCCGCCATTTGGGCCGCTGGGCCCGGTTGATTTCTCTGCAGCAAGTTTCACAAAGTCGGCACCGGCATCCAATTCGGCAATAACCGCTTTGGCCTCGTCTTCCGTTTTCAGGAGAATGTGGCGGGCGCGGACCTCGTTTTCCGGAGTGGCACCGGCGATTTCCTTGTCATAGCGCGCGCGGATATCTTCATCGCTGACTTTACCGGCAACCTCCGCTTCGACAATCGCGCTATGCAGTGCTCGGGCTTCAAGAAACCGCATGCGTTCGCGAAAATCCTTGTCCTGATCAAGGCCCGCTGATTTGGCTTTCTCGGCCATCAGTTTTATCTCGATCAGCGCGGTAAGCGCCGCTACCCGTCGCTGTTCTTCGGGCAATTTGGCGAACTGCTGGTCAAGCTCGCTTTCCGCAAGGCGGATTTCCGATTCGGTGATTGTAATGCCGTTCACTTCGGCTACCACCGCGTTCTCTTGGGCATAAGACATGCCGCCAGCCGAAACAAACGCGATCGTGATCAGGCACAAAAGACGCAGACGCGCCTGGCAAATTCTTTCAAACATCAAAAACTCCCTACCAAACTCATGTCAGATCGTCGTGGCAGAGAGTGCGTAATCGAATACGCCCGCCGCAACTGCCGTTTTCGCACGCCGTTGACATCGCGAAAGGCCCCTCTTATCTCTCCTTCGTCTCCGCGTCCAGAACCACTGACGGGCGCTTCTCGGCATGACCGCACATCACCATCGGCGCATTAGGCCACCATCGGTTAGCGGCTCGGATTGAAAGGACCATCATGGTCAGTATCGGCGGCATAGCCAGGAAAATGTTTGGCTCGGCAAATGACCGGCGCATCAAGTCGATGCGCCCGCGTATCGAGGCGATCAATGCCATGGAAAACGAGATGCAGGCGCTTGGCGATGACGAATTGCGCGCGCGCACCGATCAATTCCGCGCCGACCTTGCAAGCGGTTCCGAACTCGATGATCTCCTTGTCCCCGCTTTTGCAACCGTACGCGAGGCTGCGCGCCGGTCGATCGGTTTGCGCCCGTTTGATGTCCAGCTGATTGGCGGCATTGCCCTGCATGAAGGCAGCATTGCTGAAATGCGGACCGGTGAAGGAAAGACGCTCGTTGCCACGCTACCGGTATATCTCAATGCACTGACCGGAAACGGTGTCCATGTCGTAACGGTCAACGATTACCTGGCTACCCGCGATTCGGAGTGGATGGGACAAGTTTACAAGTTTTTGGGACTGACTGTTGGAGTTGTCACCCATGGTATGTCCGACGAGCAGCGAAAGGCTGCCTATGCCTGCGATGTCACCTACGGCACAAACAACGAACTTGGCTTTGACTACCTGCGCGACAACATGAAGTTCGAGCGCAAGGAAATGGTACAACGCGGCCATTTCTACGCAATCGTGGACGAAGTCGACTCCATTCTCGTCGACGAAGCCCGGACACCACTGATCATTTCCGGACCACTGGAGGATCGTTCCGAACTCTACATTACAATCGACAAGTTTATTCCGATGCTTGCCGAAAGCGACTACGAAATCGACGAAAAGGGCCGCACCGCCAGTTTCACCGAGGATGGCACTGAAAATGTCGAAAACCTTTTGCGCGAAGCTGATTTGTTGAAAGGCGACTCCCTTTACGACGTCGAAAATGTTGCCATCGTCCACCACATCAACAGCGCACTGCGTGCCCATGTGCTTTTCCAGCGTGACAAGGACTACATCGTGCGCAACGACGAAATCGTCATCATCGACGAGTTTACCGGCCGGATGATGCCAGGACGGCGCTATTCCGAAGGCCTGCACCAGGCACTTGAAGCCAAGGAAGGCGTGAAAATCCAGCCGGAAAATCAGACGCTGGCCTCGATCACATTCCAGAATTACTTCCGCATGTACGGCAAACTAGCCGGCATGACGGGCACGGCGGCTACCGAAGCGGAGGAATTCGGCAATATTTACAATCTTGATGTAGTCGAGATCCCGACAAACGTGCCGGTCCGGCGCGTTGACGATGATGACGAGGTCTACCGGACTGTCGAGGAAAAATACCGCGCTATCATCGCGGATATCAAGGATGCGAAGAAGAAGAACCAGCCGATCCTGGTTGGAACAACGTCAATCGAAAAATCCGAAATTCTTGCGGAACGACTGAAAACCGAAGGTATCAAGGATTTCGAGGTACTCAACGCCCGCCACCACGAGCGTGAGGCAGCCATCGTCGCCCAGGCAGGCAAACCCGGTGCGATTACCATCGCCACCAACATGGCGGGACGCGGAACCGATATTCAGCTCGGCGGCAATGCCGATATGCGCGTAGCTGACGAACTGGCCAATGTGCAACCGGGCCCGGAGCGTGATGCAAAGGAAAAGGAAATCCGGTCCGATGTGCAGCGCCTCAAAGAGCAGGCAATTGCTGCCGGGGGGCTTTACGTACTGGCCACCGAACGCCACGAAAGCCGTCGTATAGACAATCAGCTGCGCGGACGTTCGGGCCGCCAGGGCGATCCCGGGCGCTCGAAATTCTTCCTGTCGCTGCAAGATGACCTGATGCGTATTTTCGGCTCGGAACGCATGGATTCCATGCTGCAGAAACTTGGCCTGAAAGAAGACGAAGCCATCGTTCATCCATGGATCAACAAGGCGCTGGAAAAGGCACAAAAGAAGGTCGAGGCGCGCAATTTCGACGTTCGCAAGCACGTTTTGAAATATGACGATGTCATGAACGACCAGCGCAAGGTGGTGTTTGAACAGCGTCTCGAAATGATGGATGGCGAGCACCTTGCCGATACGATCAGCGAAATGCGCCACGACGTCGTTGACAGTCTTGTCGAACAGCACATTCCGGAAAAAGCCTACGCGGAACAATGGGATGCAGACGGGCTGAAGGCCGAAGTCGAAAAGCTGCTAAATCTGGATTTGCCGATCAAGGACTGGGTTGCCGAAGAGGGCATTGCCGAGGACGACATTCGCGAAAGGCTAAGCGAGGCTGCGAATGCCGCTGCGGCGGAACGAGCTGAACGCTTTGGCCCGGAAATCATGACCTATGTCGAAAAGTCGATACTGCTCCAGACTCTCGACCATCTGTGGCGCGAACATCTGGTCAACCTCGATCATCTTCGCAATGCGGTGAACTTCCGCGGCTACGCCCAGCGCGATCCTCTCAACGAATACAAGTCCGAGGCATTTGAGCTCTTTCAAAAGCTGCTTGGCGAATTGCGCGAGACAGTGACGGCACAGCTGATGCGAGTCGAGATTGTGCGCGAGACCGCAGATGCACCGCAGCCGGATGTACCGGAGATGGCAGGCCATCACATCGATGCGACGACCGGAGCCGATGATTTTGGCGAAGGGCAACCGCAAGTCCGGGCGAATGGATCAGTTGATCCAGGTGATCCGTCGACATGGGGCCGTGTCGGCCGCAATGCGCAATGTCCATGCGGCAGCGGCAAGAAATACAAACATTGCCACGGCGCATTTGTATAGGTGAACGATCTGCATCACGGTTGATCGGGTCTGCCTTCCCATGACCTGATAATTGCCATAAGGCGCAATGCCGCCGCCACGCCGCAGGCAGAAACTCCCATGATGACCATTACCGCGGTCCTGGCATCATAAGCCTCGCGAATTGCCGCCGTCAGCACCGGGGCCACTGCCATCATGGTCAGAGAGGCCGCATTGAATCTTCCAAGCATCGCGCCGTAACCTCGCGACCCGAACAGTTCCGGAGGCAGAATGCCGCGGACAATATAGATGACCCCCTGTCCCAGGCCAAAAACCGCTGCTGCAACCGCTGCAATCGCAACATGGGCCGGGCCCGCAACCAGTATCAACAATCCTGTCAGTAATGCCAGGTTCGAAAACACCATGATGCGGAGCGCCGGCATCCGCCCGCCGGAAAAAAACTCGACCAGACGCCCGGCAACCTGGGCTGGTCCTATCAAAGCACCAATCATCGCAGCCGATGCTGCCAATCCCAGTTCACCCAGCAATCCGATCAGGTGTAGGTGAACCGCCGAAATCGTAAATCCGGAAACGGCAAACACGCAAAGCATCAAGTTGAAGGCTTCCCGTCCCGGCCCGCCGCCTTCGAGGCGGCCGATGGTGACTTTCTCGTCTCCGCCGATGCGTATCGGCTGGTGTTCTTTTCGCGCCGACATGCCGGACAGCCACAAGTGTAGCGGCGTACACACGACCAGATGCAGCAAGGCAAAGATCAGGTATACCTCCCGCCAACTCATGCTTTCGCCCAAACGGATAGTCAGCGGCCAGAAAACCGTGGAGGCAAACCCGGCAATCAGCGTGATGATGGTAATGGTGCGCCGCGACTGGCCGCGGACATGAGCGGTTGCAACCGTGAATGCGGAATCGTAGAGCACCATGGTCGCTGCCATTTGGGCACCGACCAGGAACACGGCAAATGCCAGCGCACCAGGAGTAATCGCCAGCAATGCGAGCATGACTGCGCTGCACAGAGAACCGGCAGCCATGACCCCAGCGGGCAGAAAACGGTCGAGCGCCCGGCCAGTAAATGGAGCCGCGACAGCAGCGCCGGCAAGCGAGGCCGAAAACAACCCGTATACCGACGTCAGGGACAACCCCGTATCGGCAGCCATTTCGGCGGCAACCACACCGAACGCATAGTAAAGCGTGCCATAGCTGACAGTCGTGGTAATGCCGAGCGCAACAGCAACCGGCAGGCTGCGTTGCTGCGCTCGCGCGCGTTCTGTCCGCAAATCAGAACGCATGATCGCGCACGGTAATTTCGCTTCGGCATCCGGTGCAAATGAACCCAAATCCGATTGCCTGAGATTCTGTCAATTCCGTATCCACCAACCGTTTCTTAAAGAGTATCGGCTATAGGGAAAGTCAACCAGCGGGGATACGGAGTTTATTGCGTGCGATTTTCCGCATCAACAGCGGCCGACAGGATGCTGCCTGCAAAGGTAGCTGACACACTGCGACCAATGTTCGATCGTATCGATCTTTTGGTTTCGGCAAGTGACGACAGTGCCCGTGCCAAGCGCATGTCACTGGCGGCTTTTTCCATCCGGATCGTCAGTGCAGTCATCGCATTTGTTTCCCAGGTACTTCTTGCCCGCTGGATGGGGAGTTTTGAATACGGAATTTTCGTTCTGGTATGGGTAACGATGATCATCGCGGGCAACCTTGCCTGCCTCGGATTTCATACCTCTGTCATCCGTTTCATTCCCGAGTACCGCGAGAGCTCGAAATTTGCAGAACTGCGCGGAATATTGCTGACAAGCCGCCTGTTCGCTCTCGCCGCATCTACCGCGGTTGCGCTGGCTGGTGCCTTGTTTGTCCACCTGAATGCCGAATCGATGGAAGATTTCTATGTCATTCCGTTTTATCTCGGCATCTTCTGCCTGCCGATGATCGCGCTGTCCGATGTCTTGCAGGGTATTGCGCGTGCCCATTCATGGGCGCTCAGCGCACTTGCCCCGACTTATCTCGTCCGACCGGTGCTGATACTCTTGTTTACGGTTGGCGCACTGCTGGCTGGTTACGAGGCCTGCGCCGAAACGGTGGTCATTGCGGCAATTTTTGCCACCTACTCGACAACCATCCTGCAGCTTGTCTTTGTCACCGCAGCAGTCGATCGCGACATTCCAGGTGGTCCAAATCGTATCCAGTTCCGCAAATGGCTTGTCGTGTCCCTTCCGATATTCCTGGTTGAAAG
>JAHEGF010000188.1 GCA_024645155.1 Phyllobacteriaceae bacterium
CCGCCGCCAAATTTCACTTCCTCGCCATGGGTCGTCAGGTCGCGCTCGACTTCGATGAACAGTTCGGTATCGGCCAACCGCACCTTGTCGCCGGTGGTCGGACCGAACATTGCTGCGTATTCCGAACGGGAGAGAACAGAGGGCATTCAGACCAGCCTTTTCTTCAGGTTGAAATTCATGTCGTCCGCTTTCCCGGACCGCTCCCGGTTTGGCTGAAGTCCGATACGTTCCAGGTAATAAATATCCAGATACCGGACAATCATGGTGGCGTTGGCACCTTCCTCGAGCCGGAGGTAAACATCTCGCGCGTAGGAATAATAACCGTCATCTTTACCCAATCCGGCCGGATCCCGTGCGTCTCCAACGATACGGCACGATTCCCGGTCGGTTTTGGCGTTGGGACCAGTTTCCATCACACTTTCCCCATCACCTTCTGATTGAAACCAAATACATTGCGACTGCCACCCACCGGCACCAGCGCCACGTCCCGCGACTGCCCCGGCTCGAACCGCACCGCGGTTCCAGGTGCGATATCGAGGCGATAGCCACGTGCCTTTTCGCGCTCGAATTCAAGTGCCGGGTTTGTCTCGAAGAAATGATAGTGCGATCCGACCTGCACCGGTCGGTCGCCGGTATTGGCTACATGCAATATCACCGTTTCAGCACCTTCATTGAAAGTAACCGTGCCGTCGGCGGCGAGAACCTCACCGGGGATCATGACGATCCTTCCCGGTTGATGCCTTGACATAGAATGGAATCGCAAACAGTGCGGCTACACCACCAAGCACCACCAGTGCTGCAAGCGCGGCACTCCAGTCCGCATGGGGATGGGAGTGCGGCGTCAATACATCGTGTGCCGATGCAACCTCCGTTGTGGACAACGCCAAAAAGGCTGTCACCAGCGTTCTTGGCAAGGTTTTTGCTCTTCTCATGTTGCGACGACCTTTACTGTCTTATCGGCTCATGCACGGTCACCAGTTTGGTACCGTCCGGAAATGTCGCTTCAACCTGCACATCGTGGATCATTTCGGCGACCCCCTCCATGACTTGGCTGCGCGTGATAACATGGGCACCTTCCGACATCAGGTCAGCAACGCTGCGCCCGTCGCGTGCTCCCTCGACGATAAAGTCGGAAATCAGCGCGACCGCTTCGGGATGATTGAGCTTGACGCCTCTTTCCAGCCGGCGCCGCGCCACGATAGCGGCCATTGCTACAAGCAGTTTGTCTTTTTCGCGCGGTGTCAGGTTCATTGCGTCCGTCCGTTCAAGATGCCCATGACTTGGGCAGAGATTGGTTCGCGATGAGCACTTGCAACACCGGAACGAGGCTTTTTCGAAGGCTGTAGCCGTCACTTGCCGCAAGTCTCGCAACAAGCTTTCCATTCCATGCGGAAGCAGCGCCGGCGTTTCCAAGCGAATTCCTGACCGCTTCCAGATGCCGCTCGTTATCGGGTCCAATCAGCACAATCGTGGCCAGGGCGGTGCAGCCGCCGGCAATCCCCGGTTTGCCAAGAATGTCGGCCACATTGCCTCCGATGTGGAATTCCTCCGAATGTATCAGACAGCCATTTTGCCTGATACGCCAGCGATCCCGCACATCGGCGGACTTAACGCTTTCACCCATCGACCGGCGCCCGAAGATCATAGATTCTACAAAAAGTGCCGAAGCCGAACGATCAAGATCTGCGGTGATCGTACGCAAATAGGCGCTGTTGTCGAACAGGATCGTTTCTTGCGGCAGCCATAAGAACAAGGATTTCGCTGCCGCCTTAATCGTCACTGCAGTCTCGGCGGTTCCGCCAGCGGATCTGTACACTTTTTCACAAGCCTGAGTGGTTGCGGCCAAAATTGTTTCCGGCCCCGCCTCAAACTCCCATTCCAGCCGGTCGCCGCCTGTCATGCCGCCTGCAGAATTGATCATAACGGCTTCGAGTTTCTGCCCGGCAATCCGTGCGGGAACACGAAGCTTGGCGCAGCCCTGCTGATAGAAGGTTTTCAACCGCGTTGCGCCATCAATGCTAACCACAGACAGTCGCCCGGTGCCGTGGCTGCGCTGGGCACCGGCTATCGGGATGGTGTGATCGGCAGTTGCGTTCGTGTTCGTCGTCAATTCAGCCTGCCATTTCATAACAAATTATCAGGGCACCAGCTTCAATGGTCAGATGTGCCCGCATATCGGGATTGTCCAAACTCTCCGCCGGGCCGGAATGCACCACCTCGCCCCGATTCATGATATAGATGTGATCGCCTATCGCGCGGCAAAAGTCGAGATACTGCTCGACAAGCAGGATCGAGGTGCCCTTATTGCGCGGATGCTCAAGCGCCCGGCCGATATCCTTGATGACCGAGGTTTGGATACCTTCGGTCGGTTCATCGAGAACAAGGAGCTTAGGCCTGATTGCCAGGACGCGGCTGATCGCAATTTGCTGCCGCTGACCGCCGGACAGGTCGCCGCTGCGCCGGTTGAGCATGTCTTTGAGCACTGGAAGCAGTTCGAAAATCTCGGCCGCCATTTGCCGCTTGCCGCGCAGCAGAACCGCAAATCCGGTCTGGGGATTTTCCGTTACTTTCAGCAGCGATCACATACCTGTCGAAGAAAATCGATACATTGGCTGTCGAGCAGGTCGTCTTGCGGCAGCGTCTGCGAGGACAGTTTGACAACAACAGTTTCTCTGTCCGGATCAACAAACAGCCACTGCCCGTGTATGCCAAGTCCGAAACAAGCATTAGGTGGTTCTGGCGGCCGATACCAAAGGCTCCGGTACCTGGCGCCTGGAATGAATTCTGAAAAGTTTCCGGCTTGCCAGGCATTTGCATCACCGTTTTGCGCCAGATCGTTGATCCAGCGTTCGGAAACGACCTGTTGAGTTCCCACCGCGCCGCGATTGACGATCAACTCTCCAAGGGACAGCAAATCACCTGCGACCATGCTGATTCCGCCGGACGTTCGTGATGCGCCAAAAGCGTCAACGGTGATTAACGCATCTGTCAGTACGGGGATTTTCCGCCAAAGGACTGATGACATCAGCTCGGCAAAGGGCATACCCGCAGCGCTTTCCAGAACCAGACCGAGAACATCAGGTCCAGGCGAAAGGTAGCAGAACGGGCCACCATGCGGCCTGGGGCCTTTTGCAAGCGAGCCGAGGAAATTTGCGAGACCGCGGTTGTCATCGGACGTTGCCGACGGGTTCCAGCGGGACGCGCGTCGGTACTGTGCATAGGTTCCGTCCTTGTTCAGATAGTCGTCGGAAAACGACAGGCTAACACGCATGTCGAGAAGATTCTGGATCGTGCAATCGGCAAATCCGCTGTCTTTCATTTCGGGCACGTAGTGCAAAACGGTTTTGCCCGGTTCCAACAATCCAAGATCATGCAGTATTCCGGCGACAATGGCCGAAACCGATTTCGATATTGAGAAAATGATGTGCGGGATGTGCGGTTCGCCCCAGGGCGCATTCCATTCGGCGATCAGTTTGCCTTTGTGCGAAACAAGGAAAAGGTCTGTTTGAGAGGTCTCGAGGAACGTCTCCACCGGCATCTTCGCACCACCGATATTTACGATTTCGTTTATCAGCCCGGTTTGCGCGACCTTTCGGTAAGGCCTGTGAACGCTGTCCTTTCTTATGACTGCAGATGGCACGATTTCCGAAACATGCTGAAACGACCATCGGTTGAACGGCCGTTCTCGCCAGTTTCCCAAACAAACCTGGTTGCGCGGGAAACCATATTTTTCTTCAAATTTCTTCATGCTGTTCCAAGGGAGGACCGGCAGATGACGCGCACTGCCGGTCCGCAGCGGCTAGGATTTCAACTTGGTCCAGACTTTTTCGCGAAGGTCTTTCGACTTCGGCGAGCATGCCTTGAAGGGACGCAGGCGTTCGCCATATTCTTCGGGCATGTTCACCGCCGGATCAGCCTTCAGGTCGTCCTTGAGGAATTCACCCGAACCCATGACAGCATTGGAATAGCCGGTGTAGTTGGACGCTTCCGCGGCGACATCGGGTTTCATCATCCAGTTGATGAACACTTTGGCAGCCTCGAGATTCGGAGCATCCTTGGGAACGGCAAGTACGTCGGTCCAAAATGTCGTGCCTTCCATCGGATAAACGTAGACCGCGCCCGGCTTCTTTGCCTTGACGCGGTGGGCGGCGCCATTCCACTGCATGTGAAGCGGTACTTCGCCGGCGATCATGCGGTCAATCGTACCTTCGCTCGAATACATTTTCACATCGGGCTTCTGCGCCAGGAGAAGATCAAGGATTTTCTGGGCTTCGCCAGCGTCCTCGGTACATTTGTCGATGCCCAGATAATAGGCACCGGCGTTCCAGACATCGGACATCTCATTAAGCATGGCGATCTTGCCTTTAAGCTCCGGTTTGGGCTCGAAAACCTCTTTCCAGCTTTCTTCCAGCATGCCGCCCGGGACCATTTCAGGATCGTAGGTGAACCCTGTCGTGCCCCACATATAGGGCGCCGAGTAGGACCTGCTCTCATCGCCGGCAATCGAGGTGAAGGCCGGAAGAAGGTTCTTGAAATTTTCCATTTCGCTGACATCGATCTTCGCCAGCATTCCCTTTTCGACCATGATGCCGAGCGTTGTGGTTCCCGGGAATATCACGTCATAGCCGCCGCCGCCTGCCTGGAGTTTGGCCAGAAGGTCGTCCTCAGAGGCATAGCTGTCGATCGTCACCTTGGTTCCGGTTTCCTTCTCGAAACGTTCGATCAAGGCTGGCGGAAAATAATTGGACCAATTGTACAGCCGCAATTCGCCATCGGCTTCAGCGGATGTGACCAGCCCGCCAAATGCCATGGCGGCAACGCAAAATATCCGGGTAGTCGATGCCCATGCTTTATTTCTGATATTCATTTCAGTCCTCCCATTTATTTTTTTCTCGGGTTGGTTACGTACGGCGCATTGTGCTCATCCCGGGGCGCCCTTACCGGATTTTTCGCGCCCCAGGAAAAGGGACAACGATACCAGAGCAATAGATAGCAACAGCATCACCGATGATATTGCATTGACTTCAGGTGTCACGCCAACCCGCACCAATCCGAAAATGTAGATCGGAAGCGTTGTCGATCCTGCTCCACCAAGAAAGAACGTTGTAACAAAATCATCAAGCGAAATTATGAATGCCAAAACCAGGCCGGACAAAATACCCGGCAGCAACAGCGGTAATGTTATCTTGAAGAATGCCCGGCGTGGAGTGGCGTAAAGGTCCGATGCGGCTTCGGTCAGCCGTTTATCCATACCTTCCAGACGCGCCCTAATCGGAAGGTAGGCGAACGGGATACAAAATACGATGTGTCCAATAATCACGGTCCCCAATCCCAACGTAAATCCCAGGCTCGCAAAAAACATCAACGTGGCCACGGCCGGAACGATTTCGGGCACGGTGATCGGCAGCGCGACAAGCGCGTTGAAAAGACTCTTGCCCTTGAATTCATCACTGGCCATCCGTACTGCCGCCAATGTCGCCAGCAGTGTCGCACTCAACGAAGCCGTAGTGGCGATGATCAGCGAATTGGTCGCCGCCCTAACCACATCCTGGTTTTGAAAGGCCAGTTTGTACCAGCTTAACGAAAAACCGGTCCAAATAGTCACGATCCGGTTTTCGTTGAAAGACAGGGCAATGAGTACCAGGATTGGAAGATAAACGTAGGCAAAAAAAGCCACCGCCACCGAAAACATTCCAGGCCAGTGCCGAGAATCTCCTTTGTAGGACTTTTTCACTGGTTGCCATCCTTACGATACCAAAGCGCATAGACCGTCAATGACAGCAGGACGAGTGATAAAAGAAAAAGTCCCAGTGATGCGCCGAATGGCCAATTTCGTGCAGCGCCGAATTGCAATCCGATGAGGTTGCCGATCATCAGGGTCTTGCCGCCGCCCAACAGTTCCGGAGTGACATAGGAGCCGAGTGCGGGCACAAATACGAGGATGCAGCCGGCAACGATACCAGGCATCGCAAGAGGCACTACGATCTTCCGCAAAGTGCGCCAACGGTCGGCATAGAGATCGAAGGAGGCTTCAACCAGCCGGAAATCAATTTTTTCCAGGCTCGAATATATCGGAAGGATCATGAACGGCATGAAGGAATAGGTCAGGCCGATTGCGACAGCAAATTCGTTATGCAGCAATGGCAGAGGCTCGGATGTCACTCCCAGCCAGATCAAAAGGCTGTTGATGGTCCCGTGATCGCGCAGAAGCAGAATCCATGCGTAATTGCGCACCAGCAAGTTCGTCCAAAATGGTAATGTCACCATGAATACGAGCACGGCGCGCCACTTCGCGTTTCGCGTTGCCATGAACAGGGCCGTTGGAAATCCGACTAGCAGCGAGATCGCCATGGTGATGAACGCCAGCCAGACCGATCGGAGAATAATCAGCAAATACCCGAAATCGAGAACAAGGCTGTCATCAAGTTGCCGGTCAAAGATCAAACGACGATACGCTTCGAAGGAGAATTCGTCCCACACCACGCCGCCCGAGTAGTCTCTACCATGGATGGAAATCCAGGCCATCATTGCCAACGGGACAACCATGAATATCGTGATTGCCGCCGCGGCCGGGCCGATTAGCAAAACGCGGTTAATCAATTTTCG
>JAHEGF010000430.1 GCA_024645155.1 Phyllobacteriaceae bacterium
TGATGAAGGCCACTCTGAAAACCCCCAACCTATTTGCCCTGGCGGGACTGGGCCTGGGCCTGGTGTTCATGCTGGGCGGCTGCATCTTCGAGCCCCGCACCCCGGAGCCCCCTTCGGTGGGAACCACCGTTTCCTACAATCCTCGCACCAGCCCGCGCAACGTCTGGGACAACCTGCAAATCTCGCTGCTGAACAACGACAGCTTCGGGTGGGAGGAAAATGTTTCCGTGGAGTTCCGCTACTTTGCCGACACCGAGGCGGAGAGCCAGTTTCCGGGCGCCTTCGACGGGTGGGATTACGAGCGGGAAAAGACCTTCATCAATAACTTCTACGCCACCGGAGTGACCAACCTGGCGAAAATGCGCAACGATGACTTCAATGTTCCGGAACCTTCCGGCACCGAGGTTGTTTGGGAAGGGGTCATTTACTACGTCAGAGTCACAGATCCCAACGACGGATCGGAAATCAGATATCGGGCCTCGGCGCTGGTGACTTTTCGCCTCGAGGGCAATTTCTGGTACATTTATCGCTGGGAAGACCAAACAGGGGAAAGTGACCCGGATTCCGGACAGATTCTGCCATCTTTGGGGGTGCTTAGAGGAACATTTGGTAGCAATTAATATGTCCATATGTTAAAATCCTGAAGTAATGATCTGGATTTTTACGGCAAATTGCCTACATTTTCTGTAGCGGGCTTATTGAATCATGCAATCCCTGCGACCCCTGGGAGGCCCCGTTTTTGGAGGATCTTGCGATGAAATTGAGGAATTTCCTTTTTCTGGTGATGGCGTTGGCCCTGCTTGTGGGGCCGGCCGGCTGTATTTTTTCACCGGATGATGATGGCGGCGGCGGTGGTGGCGGTGGGAACACGGCCCTGCCCTACCCCAGTAACCCCGACATCCTGATGCAGAATTTCGAGCGCATCTACACCGAAATGCGCATCGACGATTTCCGGAACATGCTGCACACCGAATACAAGACCGTGCTGCTGCCCTCGACCCTGCTTGAGTGGGAACAGGGGGGCAATCCCCTGGCCGCCGAGGTATTCTACCGGGACGACGAGATCAACATCCACGAGAACATGTTCTCGGGTAATACGGGTCTGGATGCCGTAGGCCAGACCATTCCACCCATCGATTCGATCCAGGTGGATTACATCAACCGGCAAAATCCCTGGGAGCCCATTCCCGAGTCCGACGAGCACTTCGGCGGCTTGAATGGCTACTACACCACGTTCAACGTGCTGCTCTACTTCAACAACCCTGACCAGCACCGCTACGAGGTGCGCCAGGATGTCGAGTTTTACGTGGTGGCTGTCGACGATGGCGGCAAGAGCAAATGGCTGTTGCTCGGCCAGCGGGGTCATGAACCTGCCAACCCCTAGGCCGTTTTTCCGCCCCGGCGGAAATCCTTGACAGCTGTTGATTGGCAAGGGAGCCTGAGGTCAGGCTCCCTTTTTTTGAACACAGCATACGGAGATGCAATTTGAACCTGCCTGGACTGTTTGGCGGCAAGAAGAAAAGCCGCTCCCGCAAGAAGCAGAAAAAAGCTGCGCGTCCCGGTTACCTGCCCTGGGTGCTGGGTTTCGCTCTGGTCCTGATCATGGCCGGCGTGGGTCTGGTCAAGTGGTCGGCCACCCGCACCGGCCAGGCGGCCCTGCTTTCCCTGGGCTCCCAGAAAATGTACGGCGAGGTTCAGCTGGCGGTGGAGCAGGCCCTGATCGAGGTGTTTCCCCGCTTCGTGCCCGGTCCGGCCAACGCCGCGACCCAACTGAAGGGCTCCCCGGGCGCCGACCCCGCCGATTTCGACTGGCCGGCCCCCGACCTGGCACCCGGTGCCCACGTGCGGTGCCGCCTCATCCCCGTATCCCGGGATATTCCCTACCGACAGCTGGAACTCCAGCTCGCCCGGGCTCTGGAACCCCTGGGCGCGAGCATTCTCTGGGGCCAGCGCCTTTACCCCGCTGGTTCCTCCGGCCGGCTGCTGGACTCAGACGACCAGGTGGACCATCTGCGGCTGGATCTGGGTGTTTCCGGCAAACCCACCCACACGGTGGTGCTGTATCGCCAGGATTCGAATCCAGGCATTCGCTGGGGCGATGGGCCGGAGCTCTCGG
>JAHEGF010000189.1 GCA_024645155.1 Phyllobacteriaceae bacterium
GAATGCGCAGACGAACAGGGCGGTCATTGTCAAAACGATGGTTGGTGCCGGCGCGCTGTCGATGAAGAAACTGGCATAGACACCAAACAGCGAAGAGAAAACGGCGACGAGTACTGCTGTCATCAGCATATGTTCAAATCGCCGAACCAGCAGGAATGCGATTGCTCCGGGTGCAACAAGCATGGCGATTGCGAGGATTATTCCCACCGCTTTCAAGGCACCAACAATGGTCAGTGAAATCACCGACAGCAGACCGTAGTGCAACAACCGGACCGGAAGGCCGATTGCGCGCGCGTGCTGTCCATCAAAGGAATGCAGCAGCAGGTCGCGCCACTTGGAAGCAACAAAACCGGTGGACACCAGTGCGATGGCTGCGTTTTCAAGGATATCGTTCCAGGAAACGCCTAGCATGTCGCCAAACAGGATGTGATCGAGATGCACATCGGTCTCGATATTGACGTAAAGCACAAGACCGAGGCCGAACATGCCGGAGAATACGACACCCATCGCGGTATCTTCCTTGATGCGGCTGTTTTCCTTCAGAAATCCGGTAGCCAGTGCGCAGACCATGCCGGCGGCAAAGGCCCCGATTGCAAGCGGGATTTTTGCCACATAGGCAAGAACGATACCGGGCAGCAGGGAATGCGAAATCGCGTCTCCCATCAGGGACCATCCTTTGAGAACAAGGAAACACGACAACAGGGCCATGGGCACAGCAACAAGAACTGCTATGACGAAGGCCTGCTGCATGAACGGGAAGGCGAATGGCAACAGCGGATCGGTGAAAAGATCACTCATGGGCAGACCCCGCGAGTTCGATCCGGGCCCTGCGGCGGGCAGCGAAGTAGCCGTGTTTCGGCGCCAGGAAAAACGCCAGGAGAAAAACCAGGGTTTGCAGGACGACGATAATGCCGCCGGTAGCGCCATCAAGAAAGTAGCTTGCATAGGCACCAATAAAACTTGTCAGTGTGCCGATGGTGACGCTGACGGCTATCACGCGGGGAAACCGGTCCGTGAGGAGATAGGCGGTCGCGCCAGGTGTGACAACCATAGCGATGACGAGGAAAGCGCCAACCGTCTGCAGTGCTGCAACCGTTGATGCGCTGAGCAGCGTAAAGAACAGAACTTTCAATGCAGCCGGGTTGAGACCGATCGAACGGGCGTGGTTCTCGTCGAAGAATACCACCATCAGGTCTTTCCATTTCGCCAGCAGCACAATGAGCGAAACGCCGCCAATGATTGCAAGTTGGGCTGTGTCAAAAGGCGTGATTGCCAGGATGTTGCCGAGCACGATGGTTTGAATGTTGACTGATGTTGGCGACAGGGAAACCATGAACAGGCCCAGCGCGAAGAACGAGGTGAATATGAGTCCGATGACCGCGTCTTCGCGCAACTTGGTACGCTGGTTCAAGAACAGCATTGCTCCTGCCGCCAACCCGCCAGACAGGAAGGCACCAAGCGAGAAGGGCAGTCCCAGCATGTAGGCGCCGGCAACACCGGGCACGATTGCGTGGGAAAGGGCATCACCGATCAGCGACCATCCCTTGAGCATCAGGTAAGCAGACAAAAAGGCGCAGACGCCGCCCACGAGCGCTGACACCCACATGGCGTTGGTCATGTAACCGTACGAAAAGGGTTCGAGCAGCAATGTCATGCGCTGTTCCCGCCTGTACCGGTTTCATCATCGGTTGAACCGTCCTCATAGATGACGAACGGACGCTCGTCGTCACTGATGACGGTAACCTGCCTGGTGTCGTCATCGTCATGCAGGTCGGAACCTGCAAGTATGAAGTGCCGCAACACGCCACCGAATGCTCTTTCGAGGTTTTCCCGGGTAAAAACGTCCTTGGTACGTCCGGCGGCCAGCACCGTTCGGTTAATCAGGACGGCGCGATCGCAGAATTCGGGCACGCTGCCAAGATTGTGGGTGGCGACCAGCATGACCTTCCCTTCACTGCGCAGCGCCATCAGCAATTCGGTAATCTGCTGCTCGGTCTTAACGTCAACGCCCGTAAACGGTTCGTCGAGCAGGATCAGACTGCTCTCCTGCGCCAATGCCCGGGCGAGAAATACCCGCTTTTTCTGACCACCCGACAATTCGCCAATCTGCCGTTTCCTGAAATCTGCCATGCCGACGCGATCAAGCGCCGCAGCGACGGCCTGACGATCCTTGGCCCTTGCCTGCCGAAGCCAGTTCATGTGGCCATAACGCCCCATCATGACAACGTCTTCGACCAGAACCGGAAAGTTCCAGTCTACCTCCTCGGCCTGCGGGACATAGGCGACCAGATTGCGCCTCTGGGCCTGTTTCTCGCTCATTCCCAATATGCTGACGGAACCCGAAGCCAGCGGTACGAAACCCATGATGGCCTTGAACAGGGTCGACTTGCCGCTGCCGTTGACGCCAACGAGGGCGGTGATTGTCCTGGTCGGAATTGTGAAGCTGACATTGCTCAACGCAGTGTGGCCGTTGCGATAAGTGACCGTTATGTCATCGACCTTGAGCCCTTCTGTCGTGGCTGCAGCAGGCTTTGCCGACACTGTCATTTGCCGGATTCCCTACCCAGCAACCCGTCCGCGATTGTCTGTGTGGTTACCCGCAGGAGGTCGAGATAGGTCGGAACGGGTCCGTCAGTTTCCGACAGGGAATCGACGTACAGGACGCCGCCGTAACGGGCACCGGTTTCGCGGGCCACTTGCCTGGCCGGGTTTGCTGATACCGTGCTTTCAGAAAACACAACCGGAATGGAATTGGCCCTGACCATGTCGATGACCTTGCGCACCTGTTGCGGTGTGCC
Source organism: Phyllobacteriaceae bacterium (assembly GCA_024645155.1). GTDB lineage: Bacteria > Pseudomonadota > Alphaproteobacteria > Rhizobiales > Rhizobiaceae > JAHEGF01. The sequence continues at coordinate 2,799 of JAHEGF010000189.1, forward strand.
TTGCTGGTCGGCATTGATTGGCCAAAGGAACAACTCCTTTAGCCCGAAGTCGCGGGCAAGATAGCTGAACGCGCCTTCGCTGGTGACAAGCCAGCGCTGTTCAGCCGGAATTTGCTCCAACAACGCGCGGATGGGTTCGGCCATTGCGGCGATTTCAGCAGAATACCGCTCGGCGTTGGCATTATATGTCGCAGCATTGCCGGGATCATGTTCGACCAATGCCTTGCGTATGTTATCGACATAGATCAGTCCGGCATCGGGCGACATCCAGGCGTGTGGATTGGGCTTTCCGGCATAGGGGCCTTCGCCAATACCCATTGGTTCAATTCCATCGGAAACGGTGACCGAGGCAACACCCCGAAGATTGGCAAAAAACTTTTTGAACCACAATTCGAGATTGAGACCGTTCCAGATGATGAGGCTGGCGCCCTGTGCCTTAATAAGATCGCGCGGCGTTGGCTGGTAATTGTGAATCTCTGCGCCAGGCTTTGTTACCGATACGACATCAGCGGCGTCTCCGGCGACATTGTGCACCATGTCGGCGATCACGGTAAACGTGGTTACGACCTTGAGACGCTCCGCCATGGCGGGCCCGCTCAGGAACGCGGCAGCCAGAAATACCCACAGTCCATGCGCTAATACCGTCACACGATCACTCCTGTCTGACGACGTGAAAATAGCGCAATGTCGCAGGTTGTCAATGCAAATGCGAACCATTTGCAATAAGAAATTGAATTCGATAAGATGTAGACGGCAGGTGTTCCATCTGGAATTGAAAAATGCGGACAACTGATTTGCAAATGATTGTCAGTTAACTAGGGTCAGGGCTCATTAGAATGATTGATATGGCGTCTGGTATGACAAGAAATGCAAGGAAAAGTCCGAAGACCGGGATGGTTCCCCCGGCCGCGGATTTTGACAAGGCATGTCGCGATCAGGGCAATTGCTTTTCGGATCGGGCTGATTTGAACGGACAACGGTGTCGCATACCTTCGAAAGATATCAATCGTCCGGCTGTTTTTCTCCTGGTCTCCGCGCAAATCCGCTCCGACCATATCAATCATACTAATGAGACCTGACCCTGGGTTTTGACGATGTCCGTTGAAAAGAAAAACCGCGATTACGAAAGCATTCTGCGCAAGGCCGGATACAAGGTGACGCGCCCGAGAAAGATTATCCTTCAAATTTTGGCCGAACGCGACGACCACCCTGATGCGACGGCGATTTTCCGGCGCGCAGTGCGGTTTGACGATTCCATCTCGCTGTCGACGATTTACCGCACCATGAAGATTCTCGAGGATATCGGGGCAATTCATCGGCACGCGTTTGACGGCGGGCCGTCGCGGTTTGAAAAGGCCGGCCGGTCCCATCATGACCACCTGATCGACATCGACAGCGGACAGATCGTCGAGTTCAGTTCACAGGAAATCGAGGAAATGCAGGACCGGGTCGCGCGATCGCTTGGCTACGAAATTGTCCATCACCGTCTTGAGCTTTACGGCCGCAAGATCAGGACCTGAACACAACACCATCAATCATTGATTTTCGGTGGTTGTGACAGGTCCGTTGCCGGCAAAGTAGATCCCGGTGCCGGATTGTCCGGCAAGCCCAGCGAAGGCAGTTGCAATCCGCTTCCGTTACCGGAGTCATCGCTCCCGGAAGGTCCGGTGCCCAGCGGGGGAAGGGAAAGCCCCGGCAGCCCGCCGCCTTGCTTTCCGCTGCCGTTGTCAAGACCCCCGCCAAAATTGGGCACTTCGATCTTGATCGTGTCTGGATCAAATACCGGAGCGTCATCCCGGTAATGGGTTACGAGCCGCGGATAGGCAATGACGATCATGATGACGGCGAACTGAATAATGATGAACGGTACGACGCCCTTGTAGATCTCGGTCGTTTTGAATCCCGGAAGCAATTTCCCTGTAATATCGTCTTTCCATTCATGGAGCGGGGCGATCGAGCGCAGATAGAAAAGGGCAAATCCGAATGGCGGTGTCAGGAACGATGTCTGGAGGTTAATTCCGAGAATGATGCCGAACCAGATTAGATCGATGCCCAGTTTTTCGGCGACCGGGGCCAGAAGCGGGATGATGATGAACGCGATCTCGAAGAAATCGAGGAAACAGCCCAGGATGAAAACGATGATTGTGACGATGATCAGGAAGCCATATTCGCCACCGGGTAACGCCAGCAGCAGTTCCTCGATCCAGATATTGCCATTAAGCCCGTAGAAGGTCAGACCGAAGACCCGCGCGCCAATCAGTATGAACATGACAAAGGCCGCAAGTTTGGTTGTCGAGTCGAGTGCCTGCTTTAGCACCGTCATGTTGATGCGGCCTTTCAGCGTTGCAAGGACAAGCGCTCCGGTCGCGCCCATTGCACCACCTTCCGTCGGCGTCGCGATGCCCAAAAAAATCGTACCGAGCACCAGAAAGATCAGTGCAAGCGGAGGGATCAGGACAATGACAACCTGTTCAGCCAGTCGCGACAGGATACCGAGTTTGAAGTATCGGTTTGCCAGGCTGAATAGAAATGCGGACACGGTTGCAACCGTTGCCGACCAGACGAGGCGAGTTTCGTGGCGCAGGCCATCGAAAACCGAGTGAAAGCAGAAAAAATACAGCACCACGGCGACGGCCAACATCGCAATGAGTGACATTACCCCGCTGCCGAGTGTGCGGGTTTCGGGTGGCAGCGCCGGCGCCCAACCTGGCCTTACAAGCGTAATCGCAAAAACATAAAGGCAGTACAGCGCGATGATGATCAGCGCGGGCAGCACAGCACCGACATACATGTCGCCGACCGAGCGGCCGAGCTGGTCCGCCATGACGATCAGGACAAGGGACGGGGGTACGATTTGCGCCAGTGTACCGGATGAGGCAATAGTTCCGGCGGCAAAGCTGCGATTATAGCCATAGCGCTGCATGATCGGCAGGGATATCAGCCCCATCGCAATCACCGAGGCGGCCACGACACCGGTGGTTGCAGCCAGCAGCGCACCGACCAGCACCGCCGCATAGGCGATGCCGCCGCGGATCGGGCCGAACAGCTGCCCGATGGTCTCAAGCAGGTCCTCGGCCATCCGGGATCTCTCCAGGATCAATCCCATGAAGGTGAAGAATGGCACGGCAAGCAGCGTATCATTGTACATGATCCCGTAGATACGCTCGGGATGGGACTGAAGCAGCGGCCAGAACAGGCGGATTTCACTGGAAATGTGGGATACTTCCACACCGATGACAAAAAACAGCAGACCACCGGCAGCCAATGTGAATGCCACAGGATAGCCGATCAGCAACATTGCCATTACCGACACAAACATGATCGGCGCCAAATTGTGGGCGATCACGTCAAGCATTGTCGTCGCCTTCCATTTTCAGCGCGGCTTCGGCTTCGGGCGGCAAGTGATGTGTCGGGGTGGGATCATCAATGATACCGCGGATCACCGCGTATCGCTTTATAATTTCGGAAATCGCCTGTGCAGTCAGCAGGACAAAGCCGGCGAGGACCATGAATTTTGCAGGCCACAAGATAAGGCCACCGGCATTTGCCGATATTTCCCCGGATCGGATTGACAGCATGAACCATGGCCATGCCAGGTAAACCATCATCCCCGAAAACGGCAGCAGGAAAAAGATGTGGCAGAACAGTTCGATCTTGTCACGCGTCCGCTTTGAAAACGTGCCGGACAAGACATCGATGCGGACATGCTCGTTCTTGAGAAGTGTATAGGCGGCAGCCAGCATGAAGACGGTACCATAAAGATACCATTG
>JAHEGF010000190.1 GCA_024645155.1 Phyllobacteriaceae bacterium
CGTTGCCGTCTTCCTTTAGTATTGCGTGCGCCGGTTCCGATCCGGCAAACGCACAGGCTTCAATATAGGTCGCCAGACCGATACCGCGAATTTTTCCGGTCTTGCGCGACTTTGCCAGTCTTTTTTCGAAGTCCTGCCAGCCTGCACGATCGAGCGCGACATCGAGGTGGCCTTCGAATTCGCCGACATCATACAGCCGGCCGCCCTGGGTCTTATATGGAAAACCTGCCGGCTTTATAAAGTTGCGACGGCGGATTTCAACCGGCGACAATCCGGTATCGCGAGCACAGGTGTCGACCAGCCTTTCGATCAGCAGCGCCGCTTCAGGGCGCCCGGCACCGCGATAGGCATCCACCGGGCATGTATTTGTGTAGATCCCGCTTATTGCGAGGTCTAGCGTGTCGATATCGTAGACCCCGGTAGCCATGATGGCGCCCAGACCCGGAATCATCGGTCCGAACTGGCTGAGATAGGCGCCCATGTTGGCCGTCACGTGAATGCGCAGCGCCTTGAAGCGGCTGTCCTTGTCCATCGCCATTTCGGCAACAACGAAATTGTCGCGTCCGTGGGCATCGGTCAGGAAATGTTCGGTGCGGCTGCTAGTCCACTTGACCGGTCTGCCCGTCCTTCTTGCCGATTCCATGACCAGGGCATATTCCCGGTATACGAACGACTTGGTCCCAAATCCGCCACCGACATCGGGTGTGACGACACGCAACTGGTCGTGGTCAATCCCGAATACGCCTTGGCAGAGAATCCGCTGTACGGAATGGACACCTTGCGTCCCCGTAGTCAGGACAAACCGGTTCTCTTCCGTAACCCATTCGGCTACGGCGGCACGCGGCTCCATGTAATTGCAGACAAGACGGTTGTTGACGAATTCGATACGTGAAACCACCGCCGCCTCGGCAAAAACCGTTTCTGTTCTGGATTTGTCGCCCATTGCCCTGGTGAATGCCAGGTTTGAACCGAGCTCCGGCCATACCAGGGGAACACCATCTTCAAGTGCGTTTTTCGTGCCCGTCGCCGCATCCAGCGAATCGTAATCGATCTCGATCAGGTCTGCTGCATCCTGCGCCTGTGCAGCGGTTTCGGCGACAACAAATGCGATGGCGTCACCGACATATCTGACCTGACCGGTACACAGGATCGGAATATCACGTGTCGGGCGGGCATCGCCGCCGGGCTCGGGCTGCATCACCGGTGTTTTCAGGGCGCCAAGGTGTTTCACATCCTCGCCCGTCAGTATCAATTGGACGCCCGGTGCCGAAATTGCATCGCGGGTCGAGACAATCTTGAAACGCGCGCTGGCAAGCGGGGAACGCACGACATAGCCGTGCAGCTGATGCGGACGCGATATGTCATCGGTAAAACAGCCCTTGCCCGTGACAAACGCATTGTCCTCCTTGCGCCTTACCGGTGCGCCCACTCCGAATTTCATCAATGCAGTATTCATGGATACTTTTCAGGCCCCAAAAACTTGGTTTGATTTCTTGTCCCGGCGCACTGTTGTCACTGGCAAAGACAATGTAAAGACATCCGGCGATTCATAATCGGATCATCGCTGCGAAACCCGTAGCACAATCCGCAAATCCGGGAAACCGCCGCATGCGTACTGAAACCGGCCAAACATTCAGGCTGGAAGATTACAAGCCAACACCTTACGCAATTACGGATGTAAGCCTCGTCTTTCGGCTGACGCCGGAGAACACGTCTGTCATCGCCAGATTAACGGTTGAACGGCGGGATGGAACCACAGTCGAAACTCCACTGGTGCTTGATGGTGACGAGCTTTCCCTTACCGGTCTGACGATTGATGGATTGCCGGCGGCCAAGTCTGCATACGATGTGTCTCCGGTGCGGCTCGAAATCCATCAACTGCCTGTACAGAAGCGTTTCGACATTCAAATAAAAACGGAGTTGGCGCCGCAGCACAATACCGAACTCATGGGGCTTTACCGCACCAATGGTGTTTATTGCACGCAATGTGAACCGGAAGGGTTTCGCCGTATCACCTATTTTCTCGACCGCCCCGACATCCTGTCGGTCTATTCGGTGCGCATCGAGGCGCGGCGCAATGAGGCGCAGTTCCTGCTGTCAAACGGCAATCCCGGTGCCACGGGCAAACTGGCCAATGGCTGGCACTTCGCCGAATGGACAGACCCCCATCCCAAGCCGTCCTATCTTTTCGCGCTGGTTGCTGGCAACCTGGGAGCCGTAGAAGACAGTTTCAAAACCGCATCCGGGCGGCAGGTTGACCTGCGCGTATTTGTGGAACCCGGCAAGGAAAAACGTGCCGCCTATGCAATGGACGCTCTCAAGCGTTCCATGCGCTGGGACGAAGACGTATTCGGCCTGGAATATGATCTTGATATCTTCAACATCGTTGCAGTGTCCGATTTCAACATGGGGGCGATGGAGAACAAGGGGCTGAACGTCTTCAATGACAAGTATGTCCTGGCCGATGAACAAACGGCGACAGATGCAGATTTTGCTTCGATCGAGGCAATTGTCGCCCATGAGTATTTTCATAACTGGACCGGAAACCGCATCACCTGCCGCGACTGGTTTCAGCTTTGCCTGAAAGAGGGGCTGACGGTTTTTCGCGACCACGAGTTTTCGGCCGACCAGCGTTCACGAGCCGTCAAGCGCATCACCGAAGTGCGCGCGCTGCGCGCCAACCAGTTTCCTGAGGACCGCGGACCCCTTGCCCACCCGGTACGTCCGACGCGTTATCGCGAAATCAACAATTTCTATACATCGACCGTCTACGAAAAAGGTGCCGAAGTCGTGCGCATGCTGCGAACGATCCTGGGACCTGAAAAGTTCCGCGAAGGAATGGACCGGTACTTTGCCAGTTTCGACGGCACTGCTGCCACCATCGAGGATTTTATCGGATCATTCGCTGCGGTCACGGATATCGACCTGACGCAGTTTTTCCTTTGGTACAAGCAGGCGGGAACCCCGAATTTGGCAGTCAGCAGGCGCTATGATGCCAAGCGACACACATTGACACTGGAGATCGAGCAAAGTGTGATGGCGACCCCGGGTCAAACCCGCAAGAAACCGTTGCACATTCCGGTGGTTTTCGGCCTGGTGGGCGCTGATGGCAACGACATGGCTTACGACAAGGTCGCCGGCGCGATGGTCACCGGCAACGTCATCCACATCAAGAACCGGCAACACAGGATCGTTTTTTCCGGTGTTGCCGAGCGGCCGGTTGTATCCCTGCTGCGTGAATTTTCCGCACCTGTAACGCTGAATTTCGAGCAACGGCCGGGCGATGAGGCTTTTCTTGCCCGCCATGATAGCGACCTGTTTGCCAGGTGGCAGGCGCTTTACGGACTGACCAACAAAACGCTAATCGCCTCGGCAAAGGACACACGCGGTAAAAAAGAACCGAAATTCCCATCCAGTCTGGTCGCGCTGATGGGAGAAGTCGCGAGTGATGATTCTCTTGAACCTGCTTATCGCGGATTGGCGCTGACACTCCCAAGTGAAGCAGAAATCGCCCGGGAACTCGGCGAGAACATCGATCCTGATTGCATTTTGTCCGCCCGCGATGCGTTCACAAGCGCCATTGCCAACCGCAACCACACCATTTTTGAAAGTGTCTATCAGCTTATGGCCGGGCATTCGGCCTTTCAGCCCGACGCGGAAAGCGCCGGCCGCAGGGCACTGAAAAACACCCTACTTAACTATCTGGCCTGTCACGACAACGGACCGGACCGTGTGTCGGCGGCATATTTCGATGCGACCAACATGACCGACCGCGCGGCGGCGATGATGGTTATTACTCACCGGTTTCCGGAGTTGGACACCGCACAAAAGGTGCTGGCTGATTTCGAAACGCGCTACCGGTCAGACCCGGTCGTACTCGACAAATGGTTTACCGTTCAGGCCATCACACCGGGGCCGGCCGGTTTGGCCAATGTCAAAAAGCTGGTGAAACACCCCGCCTATTCCGCGCGAAATCCAAATCGCTTCCGTGCGCTCATCGGTGCGTTTGCAACGGCCAATCATACCGGTTTTAACCTGCCAGGCGGCGAGGGTTACCGGTTTGTCGCAGAACAGATCCTGATGGTGGAAGGCCTCAATCCGCAAGTGGCTGCGCGGCTGGCAACGGCGTTTCGTTCATATAGCGCACTTGAGCCGGTCCGCCGGGAACACGCCCGTTCAGCGCTGGTGTCGATTGCACGGCACGGTTCCCTGTCGGCTGATTTGCGCGATATTGTCGACCGGTTGCTAACCTAACCCCCAAGACCAAATCAGACTTTATTTTTATCCGGCACTAGACAAGGCGAATCAGCTTTGATTCCTTAGTGGTGATTCGGGTGTGGGTTTCGAATCAAAATCGTAAAAGACGCGTAGGTTGGGGAACCGGATATGGCGAGAACGGATGCGCATGGCGCTCCGGCGGGAGGGGTATTTTCAAGGCTGTCGGCACGCAGGCGCTACGCTGCGGTGGCTGGCAATGCCAGGCTGATCGCTGCCCCAGCCTACCGCCGCCTGCTTGCAGCCGAGCCATTGCTGCGCAGGTCCATCCCTCCGCTGATTATCCTGTTCCTTTTGCTGATCGGCACTGCCCGTGTCATGTCGGCATTGACGTGGAAAGACGATACCGAACGTACTGCAAGGGTCAATCTGGAGCTGGCAGCAGCCGGGATAGCCAGCGAAATTTCCAGACAGGGGCTGTCTCCGCTTGATGATGTCCGTGAGATTGCCGATATCGCCGAAAGGGCCGCGAGAAATTCCATCTATGGGCGGCAAGGCGTTCTTGCGGTATTATCAAATGACTTCAAGGTCATAGCGGCGCCTGGCCATCCGTCGCTGATTGACCGCAATATTGACGACATGATTGGCGGTGCACAGCCATTGTTCCTGTTCGGCTACCGCGCCGGGGCTATGCCGGTAAAGTTTGCGGGCAGCGACCATTTTGCCGCGATGAGCTTTCTTGCCGATCGCAGCGGCGCTGTCGTCACACTGGCGTCGAATGACGTTGTATTTGCCCAGTGGCGCAAGTCGCAATCGCTCAACGTGACCCTGTTTGTAATCACGTCGGCAGTGCTGATCATATTGCTCTACGCCTACTTCACCCAGGCTGCCCGCGCCAGGGATGCCGACCGTCTTTACAGGGATGCCAACGAGAGGGTGGACCTGGCGTTTGCACGCGGGCGCTGCGGGTTGTGGGAATGGGATTTGAGCCGCGGCCAAATGTATTGGTCGCCATCCATGCATGACATGCTGGGATATGAGTCGACTGATCAGATCCTGTCTTTCGGGGAAGTCGCCAAGATCATTCACCCTGACGACGGCGACCTATTTGACATTGCCAAGCGGATCGCGGCCCACGAGATAAGGAATATCGACCAGGTCTTCCGAATGCGTCATGCCGATGGAAACTGGGTATGGATGCGGGCACGTGCTCAGGCTGTTCGCAATGATAGCTCGGATATTCATCTGGTCGGGATCGCAGTCGATGTCACTGAAACCCACCACCTGGTGCGGCGCTCGGAAGAGGCTGACATGCGGCTGCGGACGGCTATCGAAAACATTTCCGAGTCCTTTGTGCTCTGGGATGCCAAAAACCGCCTTGTAATGTGTAACAGCAAATATCAGGAACATTACGGCCTTCGCGATGAGGATATCAGATCCGGAGTCCGGCGCAGTTCGCTTGAGAGCCTGATGACAACGCCGATTTCGGAGAAAAGGCTGGCTACTGCAAAAGATAACAACGGCCCGGTCACTTTCGAACGGCAGCTTCCGGACGGGCGTTGGCTGCAGGTCAACGAGCTGGCGACCAACGACGGCGGCCTGGTATCAGTCGGAACCGATATTTCACAGCTCAAGCAACAACAGGGCCGGCTGGTCGATAGTGAACGCCGGCTGATGGCCTCGATTCACGATCTCAGCCTTGCGAAACGCGCCGAACAGGAACGGGTCAGCGAACTGGCGGAACTGAACACCAAGTATATTGCCGAAAAAGTACGCGCCGAACAGGCCAACAAGGCTAAATCCGACTTTCTTGCCAACATGTCCCATGAGCTGCGTACGCCACTGAATGCCATAATCGGATTTTCCGAATTGATGCGCGAGGAACCATTCGGGTCACTCGGCTCGCCGCGCTACCGCGAATATACCGGCGATATCCATACCAGCGGAAAACATCTCCTGGGCCTGATCAACGATATTCTCGACATGTCAAAAATCGAGGCCGGCAGGTTGTCATTCGAGATTGAGGATATCGATCTGTGCCCACTGATCGAAAAAACCGTACGGGTCATCGCACTTCAGGCCGCTGAAAAGAAAATCAAGATCGAGACCAGAATCGCGAAGACACTCAAGCTTGATGCCGATCGGCGTGCCATGAACCAGATACTGATCAACCTGTTGTCCAATTCGGTAAAGTTCACACCGGAGGGCGGGCGCATTACGGTCCAGGCGCGCAAGGCGTCAGGCGCCATGGTTCTAACGATTGAGGACACCGGATGCGGAATCCCGGCTGCGTCCCTTAAACGCCTCGGGAGGCCGTTCGAACAGGTGCAAAACAACCTTTCAAAAGATCACG
>JAHEGF010000018.1 GCA_024645155.1 Phyllobacteriaceae bacterium
CGGCTTCTTTGACAGCCTCGCTCATGGTCGGATGGGCATGACAGGTGCGCCCGAGATCCTCTGACGATCCGCCAAATTCCATCAGCACCGCCGCTTCGTGGATCATTTCGCCAGCACCCTTGCCGAGAATGTGGACGCCAAGAATGCGGTCGGTCTTCTTGTCGGCGAGGATTTTCACAAACCCGTCGGATGCCACCATGGCACGGGCGCGGCCATTGGCGCTGAACGGGAACTTGGCGACCTTGAAGTCAACGCCTTCCGCTTTCAGTTCATCCTGGGTTTTGCCGATCGACGCGACTTCCGGTTCGGTATAGACGACGCCCGGAATGACGCCGTAATTCACGTGGCCAGCCTGGCCGGCGATGATTTCGGCAACGGCCACACCTTCGTCCTCGGCCTTGTGTGCCAGCATCGGTCCGGCAATGACATCGCCGATCGCGTAGATGCCGGGAATGCTGGTCAAATAATGATTATCGACATGAACCCGCCCGCGTTCATCAAGGGTGACGCCGGCCTTCTCGAGCCCGAGACCCCCGGTGAAGGGTTTGCGTCCGGTGGCAACCAGCACGACGTCGGCATCAAGTGATTCACTGTCGCCGCCTTTTACCGGTTCGAAGGTGACGGTTGCCCCACCGCGCTTCTTCTTGACACCGGTAACCTTGGTGCCAGTACGGATCGCCAAGCCCTGTTTTTCGAGCATGCGCTTGAAGTTCTTGGCTATTTCGCTGTCCATCCCACCGAGCACGAAGTCGAGATACTCGATCACGGTCACCTTGGCGCCGAGGCGCGCCCAGACAGAACCGAGCTCGAGGCCGATTACACCGCCGCCAACGACCACGAGATGACCCGGCACCTTGGCCAGATCAAGCGCGCCGGTCGATGAGACGATGGTTTTTTCGTCAATAGCAATTTCGACACCCGGAATGCCGGCGACGTCTGACCCGGTGGCTATAACGATATTCTTTGCCTCGATTTCCTCGACCTTTCCATCGGCGCCTTTCACCGAGACCTTGCCTTCACCCAGAACCTGTCCCGTTCCGGCAATGGTGTCGATCTTGTTCTTCTTCAATAGAAATGCGACGCCATCAACATTGGCTTTCACGACGGCATCCTTGTGCGCCATCATCTTTTTCAGGTTCATTTTCGGCTTGCCGGTTTCTATGCCGAGTTGCGGAAACACGTGGCCGGCTTCCGCAAACATCGCAGACGCATGCAGCAGGGCCTTTGAGGGGATACAACCGATGTTCAGGCAGGTGCCACCAAACGTTTCACGTTTTTCGATGACCGCGGTTTTCAGACCAAGCTGAGCGGCCTTGATGGCGCAGACATAGCCGCCGGGGCCGGTTCCGATCACAACGACATCGTAAGACATGACAGTTCCTTCAATCTCTAGTTTCAGCGCCCACCGCTTACATCGATGATGGCGCCTGTTGTATAGGATGCGGCATCCGATAGCAGCCACAAAACGGCTTCGGCAACTTCATGCGCCGTGCCTTCCCGCATCATGGGAACGCTACCGCGCAATTGCGCAATGCGATTCGGTTCACCACCCGAGGCGTGGATTTCGGTATCGATAATGCCCGGACGGACAGCGTTGACCCGAATGCCTTCCTGGGCAACCTCGCGGGCAAGTCCCACGGTGAACGTGTCGATTGCACCCTTTGATGCGGCATAGTCAACATACTGGCCGGAACCGCCTAGAATGGCGGCAACCGATGACAGGTTGACGATGGCACCGCCAGAGCCGCCGTGTTTTACCGACATGCGGCGCACAGCCTCGGCTGCGCACAAAACGGAACCGGTGATGTTGACCCGCATCATGCGGTCGAGGCGTTCTGCAGTCATCTCATCGACACGCGATTTCTTGTCAACGATCCCGGCGTTGTTGACCAGTGCATCAAGGCGGCCAAATCGCTGGTCAACTTCACCGAACATAGCCTCGATGTCGCGGGCCGAGCCGACATCGCCACGAACCGGAAAAGCCTCGCCGCCGGCAGCTATGATCTCACCAACCACAGTTTCTGCGGCGGCCTTGTTGGTAACGAAATTGACCGCCACCCGGTAGCCCGAGCTGGCTGCCAGAATTGCGACGGCCGCACCGATACCACGTGATCCGCCGGTGACGAGAAGTGATTTTGCGGCTCCACTCATTCCTGGCACCCCGAAAGGTCGAAGACATCCCATGGAACGTTGCCGGTTTTATCGCCGTATATGGGCGAATAGCGAACTGCACGGCCGATATCCGGCAAAAGGATGCGGGCAGCTGCAGCCTCGCCCTGCGGCGGCAACAGATCGACGGCACCGTCACCGGCGATTGTGTAAACGACCCCCTGCCAGATCGTGCAAGCATCGAGTTCGGCGCCTGTAGCATCACCCTCGGGGCAATCATGGGTTATGATGCCGTTCGGGCGGGCAACGCCATTGTTCCAGATGACGACTCCATCCAGCACCAGACCCATGTCGGCAAACAACATGCGAAAGGCATTGGCGGTCGTTGCGGCGGCTTCGACTACCGGCCTAAACTCCAGTGAAACCGAACTTTCCCCGTCTGAATACACTGCCAGTTCCTGCGGGCAGGCGGCTTGTACCGGACTGCCGGTCAATAGCGGTAACATGGCTGCGGCAACCGTAATGCGGGTGATCAATGGCGCCTCCGGAATTGGGTTAAAGGTCGAGGACCAGCCGTTCGGGATCCTCGAGGCTTTCCTTGACGCGAACCAGGAATGTCACCGCTTCCTTGCCGTCAACGATCCGGTGGTCATAGGACAGCGCGAGATACATCATCGGCCGGATGACAACCTGCCCGCCGACCGCCATCGGCCGGTCCTGTATCTTGTGCATACCGAGAATACCCGATTGCGGCGCGTTGAGTATCGGCGTCGACATCAGCGATCCGTAAACGCCGCCATTGGAGATCGTGAAGGTTCCGCCCTGCATGTCGGACATTGCCAGGTTGCCGTCGCGGGCGGCAACACCAAGCCTGCCGATCTCCTTTTCAACCTCGGCGACCGACATCTGGTCGGCGTCGCGGACCACCGGTACTACCAGGCCCTTGTCCGTGCCGACGGCAACGCCGATATGGCAGTAATTCTTGTAGATGATGTCGGTTCCGTCGATCTCGGCGTTGACCGCCGGTATCTCCTTCAAGGCGTGAGTCACCGCCCTTGTAAAGAACCCCATGAAACCGAGCTTGACGCCATGTTTCCGTTCGAAAACATCCTTGTACTTCCTGCGCAATTCCATGACCGCGCCCATATCAACCTCGTTGAAGGTGGTGAGCATCGCTGCGGTCGCCTGGGCATCCTTCAGGCGACGCGCAATTGTCTGGCGAAGCCTGGTCATGCGGACCCGCTCTTCGCGTGCCTCGTCATCAGTTGATGAGGGTGCGCGTGCGGCCACCGGTGTCTTGGCAACCTCCTCGGCGGCAGGTTTTGCCAGCGCATCGATAACATCGCCTTTCAGTATCTGGCCGCGCTTGCCGGTACCCGAAACCTGATCGGCGGTCATCGCGTTCTCGGCCATCATCTTTGCGGCAGATGGCGCCGGTGGCATCGTGCCGGAAGGAGAAGCTGCAGGAACAGCGGGTTTTTCGGTGACAGGTTTTGCATCCGACTTCGTTTCGGCAGGCTTGGCTGCAGGCGCACCTTCACCTTCGGCAATCATGCCCAAAAGGGCATTGACCTCGACGGTGGTCCCCTCGGCGGCGATGATTTCCGACAGCGTACCGGCAGCAGGAGCGGGCACTTCTATCGTCACCTTGTCGGTTTCCAGTTCGACCAACGGTTCGTCGGTCGCTATGGCCTCGCCGGCCTTCTTGAACCATTTGCCAATGGTTGCCTCTGATACGGATTCACCCAGTGTCGGTACGCGGATTTCGGTGGCCATGGATTTTCTTTCGTTACCAATAAATGAGTTGCCTAATCTCCGAGAGCATCCTCGAGGAAGGCGGCAAGCTGTTCAAGGTGTTTGGACATCATCCCGGTAGCCGTCGATGCAGCCGATGGCCGCCCGGTGTAGCGGACCCGCTGATGCTTGGCCTCGATATGTGCCAGCACCCATTCCAGATAGGGGTCGATGAAGGACCACGCACCCATGTTCTTGGGCTCTTCCTGGCACCAGATCATCTCGGCGTTGCGGAAGCGGGACAATTCATTGATCAGGGCCTTGGCGGGGAAGGGATAAAGCTGCTCTAGCCGCAGCAGATAGATATCGTTGATGCCGCGTTTTTCGCGTTCTTCGTAGAGATCATAGTATACCTTGCCCGAACACATGACCACGCGGCGTATCTTTGAATCCTTGACCAGCTTTATCGGCTGATCCTTGAGATATTCTGCATCGTCCCACAGCAGGCGATGGAAGGAACTTTCGCCAGACATGTCGGCGAGTGTCGATACGGCCCGCTTGTGACGCAGCAGCGATTTCGGGGTCATCAGGATCAGTGGCTTGCGAAAATCGCGGCGCAACTGGCGGCGCAGGATGTGGAACAGGTTTGAAGGTGTGGTGCAACTGGCGACCTGCATGTTGTCTTCGGCGCAAAGCTGGAGAAAACGTTCCAGGCGCGCCGAGGAATGCTCCGGTCCCTGGCCCTCGTAGCCGTGCGGAAGCATGCACACGAGGCCGGACATGCGCAGCCACTTGCGTTCGCCCGATGAAATGAACTGGTCGAACAGAACCTGCGCGCCGTTGGCGAAGTCGCCGAACTGGGCTTCCCAAATCGTAAGCGCCCGCGGTTCGGCAAGCGAGAAGCCGTATTCAAATCCAAGCACTGCCTCTTCCGACAGCATCGAATTGATGACTTCATAATTTGATTGGGTGTTCGACAGGTTGTTGAGCGGGATGTAGCGCGCTTCATTGTCCTGGTCGTAGAGAACTGAATGGCGCTGGGAGAACGTGCCGCGCTCGCAATCCTGGCCCGACAGGCGGACCGGGTGACCTTCGGCGAGCAACGAGCCAAAGGCCAGGGACTCGCCCATGGCCCAGTCGATGCCCTCGCCGCTTTCTATCATGGCGGCACGGTTTGCCATGAAACGCTGGATGGTCTTGTGGGCGCGGAATGTCTCGGGAACCTCGGAGAGCTTCTTGCCGATATCTTTCAGCGTTCCGATGGAGACAGCGGTCTTGCCACGGCGCAATTCGTCGGCGGAATCTGCGGTACGCATTCCCGACCAGGCGCCGTCAAGCCAGTCGGCCTTGTTGGGCTTGTAGGAATTGGCGGTTTCAAATTCACTTTCCAGATGGGCGCGCCAATCGGCACGCATCTTTTCGAACTCACCTTCGGTGAGCTGGCCTTCCTCGACAAGCTTGCTGCCATAAAGTTGAACAGTTGTCTGGTGGGAGCGGATTTTCGCGTACATCAGCGGCTGGGTGAAGGCCGGTTCGTCACCTTCATTGTGCCCGAAACGGCGATAGCAGAACATGTCGATGACCACCGGTTTCTTGAACAGCATCCGGAACTCGATGGCGACCTTTGCCGCATAGACCACGGCTTCGGGATCATCGCCGTTGACGTGGAAGATCGGCGCCTCGATCATCTTGGCGACGTCCGAGGGATAAGGCGACGAGCGGGAAAAACGCGGGTTGGTCGTAAAGCCGATCTGGTTGTTGATGATGAAGTGGATGGAACCGGCGGTCCTATGGCCGCGCAGGCCCGACAGGCCGAAGCATTCGGCAACCACGCCCTGGCCGGCAAAGGCGGCATCGCCATGCAACAGCATTGGCAGCACCTTGACGCGTTCTTCCAGCGGGACGATTTCCTCACGCTTGCGGTTGGCAACCTGGTCCTGTTTGGCGCGCGCCTTGCCGAGCACGACCGGATTGACAATTTCAAGGTGCGACGGATTGGCGGTCAGCGACAGGTGGACATTGTTGCCATCGAATTCGCGGTCGGACGATGCACCGAGATGATATTTGACGTCGCCCGATCCCTCGACTTCATCGGGCGCAAACGATCCGCCCTTGAACTCGTGAAAAATGGCGCGATGCGGCTTGGCCATCACCTGGGACAGGACGTTCAGCCGGCCGCGGTGGGCCATGCCGAAAACGATGTCCGTCAATCCCATCTGGCCGCCGCGCTTGATGATCTGCTCCATCGCGGGAATCAGCGATTCGCCGCCATCAAGACCAAACCGTTTAGTGCCCTTGTACTTGGTGTCGATGAACTGCTCGAAGCCTTCCGACTCAATCAGTTTTTGTAGGATTGCGATCTTGCCGCGCGGAGTGAACTCCACACCCTTGTCCGGTCCCTCAATACGCTCCTGAATCCAGGATTTTTCCTGTGGGTTTGAGATGTGCATGAATTCAACGCCAATGGTCGAACAATAGGTCCGCTTGAGAATTTCGATCATCTCGCGGATGGTCGCGTATTCAAGGCCGAGAACATTGTCGATGAAAATCCGGCGGTCATAGTCGGTTTCGGTAAATCCGTAGGCTTCCGGTGAGAGTTCGTTGTAATCCTCTTTTTTCTCGGCAATGCCGAGCGGGTCGAGGTTGGCGTGCAGGTGGCCGCGCATGCGATAGGCGCGGATCATCATGATGGCGCGCACCGAATCGCGCGCCGCGCTTGTGATCTCCTCAATTGACATGCCCGGGCCGATTTCGCGGCGCTCGCCATCCCTGGAGATCATCTTGTCCTTGAAATGGCTTTCCAGCGCGCCCCAGTCGCCATCCAGCGCCGAAACCATCTCGCCGTTCGCCGCAATCGGCCAGTTGCTTTTTTTCCAAGATGCGCCCGAAGCATTCTTGCGCACATCGTCGGCGTTATCGCCCAGCGCCTCGAAGAACTCGCGCCATTCGGAATCCACGGAGGACGGGTCGTCCTGGAAGTTGGCATAGGTCTCTTCGATCCAGCCGGCGTTGCCGCCATACAGGAATGAGGTCTGCGCGAAAATGTCGTTGGATTGGTCTTGTCTAGCCATGGTACACAAACGAAATACGCTTCGTTCCCTTTGGACCGGCGGTGCTGTCCGCCTTTGTTTTGGCAGTTGCCTGCCCTTTTTCTTCCCTTGCGAGGCGGTTGCCGCCCCTGTCTTAGAACCTAGGTCAGCCTTTCAACAGGTTGACCAATGTGGTTCCAAGCTGTGCCGGCGACGGGGAAACGCGAATTCCCGCTGCTTCCAGCGCTGCAATCTTGTCTTCGGCTCCACCCTTGCCGCCGGAAATGACGGCACCGGCATGGCCCATCGTGCGGCCGGGAGGCGCGGTGCGCCCGGCGATAAATCCGACTGTCGGTTTGTTGCGGCCCTTTTTGGCCTCGTCAGCGAGAAACTGCGCCGCGTCCTCCTCTGCCGATCCGCCGATCTCGCCGATCATGATGATGGACTTGGTCTCGTCGTCGGCGAGAAACATTTCCAGCATGTCGATAAACTCGGTGCCCTTGACCGGATCGCCGCCAATACCGACCGCCGTCGTCTGGCCGAGGCCCTCGTTGGTGGTCTGGAACACGGCCTCATAGGTGAGTGTGCCCGAGCGCGACAGGATGCCGACCGATCCCTTCTTGAAGATGTTGCCGGGCATAATGCCGATCTTGCATTCGTCAGGGGTCAAAACACCCGGGCAGTTCGGGCCGATGAGACGCGACTTCGACTTGTCGAGCCTTGCCTTGACGCGGACCATGTCCATGACCGGTACGCCTTCGGTGATGCATACGATCAGCGGGATCCGGGCGTCGATCGCTTCCATGATTGCCTCGGCGGCACCAGCCGGCGGCACATAGATGACCGAAGCGTTGGCGCCGGTGGCCTTCTTGCCTTCGGCCACGGTGGCGAAAATCGGCAATTCGGTACCGGCCGCCGCGCCTGCGCCTTCACCAGCGGTCCACGTCTCGCCACCCTTCCTGGGGTGGATGCCGCCAACCATCTTTGTGCCGTGATAGGCGAGCGCCTGCTCGGTGTGGAAGGTGCCGGTCTTGCCGGTCATGCCCTGAACCAGGACCTTGGTGTTCTTATCAACTAAAATGGACATCAGTTCTTCCGGTTTCCAATAGCTTTTCAATGTTTTTCAAGCGCTGGACCATTTCGCGATTGAGTGCGATTATCTCATCATTCATTGCCAGCACCTGCTCCGTTCGTGCCTGCGTGCCGCGACGAATGAACAACCATAAAGTGACAATCAGCGCCAGTGGCAGCCAGGGTGCAATTAATTGGCCAAGACCGGTATGCACTGATCACCCCTTCACAGCCTTGACGATCTTTTGCGCGGCGTCATCGAGGTCGTCGGCGGCGATAACGTTGAGGCCCGATTCGTTGATGATCTGCTTGCCCTTTTCGACATTGGTGCCTTCGAGGCGGACAACCAGCGGCACTTTAAGACCGACATCCTTGACCGCAGCGACCACGCCCTCGGCGATGACATCACACTGCATGATGCCGCCGAAAATATTGACGAGAATGCCTTTGACGTTGGGGTCGGCAGTGATGATCTTGAAGGCCGCGGTAACCTTTTCCTTCGAGGCACCGCCGCCAACGTCGAGAAAGTTTGCCGGTTCGGCACCATAAAGCTTGATGATGTCCATGGTTGCCATGGCAAGTCCGGCGCCATTGACCATGCATCCGATATTGCCGTCGAGTGCGACATAGGCAAGATCGTGCTTTGACGCCTCGATTTCCTTTTCGTCCTCCTCGGTTTCGTCGCGCAGTTCCATGACGTCGTCGTGGCGGAACAGGGCGTTGTTGTCGAAGGAAACCTTGGCATCGAGAACGCGCAGATGGCCATCCTTCATGACGATCAGCGGATTGATTTCGAGCAGGCTCATGTCCTTTTCGACAAACGCATTGTAGAGGGTCGGGAACAGCGTCTGGCCATCCTTTTTGGCATCGGCTTTCAGTTTCAGGGCGGTACATAGCTTGTTGGCGTCGGTCTTGGTCATGCCCTTGACCGGATCGATCGGCAGCGTGAGGATTTTTTTCGGCGTCTTCTCGGCTACGGCCTCGATGTCCATGCCGCCTTCGGTCGACACGACAAAGGCCGGCCGGCCGACGGTGCGGTCAATCAGGATGGAAAGATACAGTTCGCGGTCGATATCCGCGCCGTCCTCGATGTACAGGCGGTTGACCTGTTTGCCGGCGGGGCCGGTCTGCTTGGTGACCAGCGTGTTGCCCAGCATTTGGCGGGCATTTTCCACAACCTCGTCGACCGAATGGGCAAGCCTGACGCCGCCTTTTGCGTCGGCACCCAGTTCCTTGAACTTGCCCTTGCCGCGCCCGCCCGCATGTATCTGGCTCTTGACGACATAGAGCGGGCCCGGGAGTTTTTTTGCCCATGTTTCAGCCTGGGCAACGTCAAAGACGGCAACACCCGGCGCGACCGGCACGCCATATCCGTGGAGCAGGCGCTTGGCCTGGTATTCGTGGATGTTCATTGGATCAAAAGGTTCCCGTTATTTTTTCAAATTCGGCGCGATGGTGATGCAAGCCTCGCACAGGCCGGCAACGGCGTCGACCGACTTGTCAAACATCTTCTGCTCGGCCTTGTTGAGGTCGATCTCGATGATGCGCTCGACGCCGCCGGCGCCGATCACGGTCGGAACGCCGACATACATGTTCTTGACTCCGTACTGGCCGGACAGATGTGCAGCACACGGCAAGACACGCTTCTTGTCTTTCAGATAGGCCTCGGCCATCGAAACCGCCGATGCTGCCGGGGCATAGTAGGCTGACCCGGTTTTCAGCAGGCCGACGATCTCGGCGCCGCCGTCGCGGGTGCGCTGGATGATGGTGTCAAGGCGGTCCTTCGAGGTCCAGCCCATCTTGACCAGATCCGGCAAGGGAATGCCGGCAACCGTCGAATAGCGTGGCAGCGGCACCATGGAATCGCCATGGCCGCCAAGGACGAAAGCAGTGACGTCCTCGACCGATACCTTGAACTCATCAGCAAGAAAGTAACGAAAGCGCGAGGAATCGAGAACGCCGGCCATGCCGACGACATGGGTCTTGGGCAGGCCCGAAAATTTCTGCAGCGCCCAGACCATGGCATCGAGCGGATTGGTAATGCAGATGACAAAAGCCTTGGGTGCATATTTGGCGATACCGGCGCCGACCTGCTCCATAACCTTCAAGTTGATGCCGAGAAGATCGTCGCGGCTCATGCCGGGTTTGCGGGCTATGCCGGCGGTGACAATGCAGACATCGGCGCCCTTGATCGCCTTGTAGTCGTTGGCTCCAGTGAAGCTGGCGTCGAAACCGTCAACCGGCGACGATTCCGCAATATCGAGCCCCTTGCCCTGGGGTATGCCCTCCGCGATGTCAAAAAGGACAACGTCGCCGAGCTCCTTCAGGCCGATCATGTGTGCGAGCGTGCCACCAATCATGCCCGAACCGATGAGGGCGATCTTGTTGCGTGCCATGGTAATTGTCTTCCTTGCCGTTGAAAACCCGGTGCCGGAACCGGCGGGGTGATAGATTGAACATGTCATTGCGCCGGAAACACAGGCACAGCTTTGTGCACGTTATCGATCCGAAAGTAAAAAACAACCGGATTTTTCGAGCTCAACAAATTCAATCGGTTAAGTTTAACGGGAGTTACGTAAACGTCAAATAATTTTGTAACTATCAGCCGGGATTGATCCAATGGTAAAGCGCTTGCCATTGTGGTGCGGAGCCAATTCTCACCGTTCCACCCATTCCGCAGTCTGCATCTCGATCAGGCGAGATGCGGTGCGTGCAAATTCAAAGGATTCGGTGCCGGTCTTTGCGGTGTAGAGCCTGCCGGGTGCATCCTCGGCGCTGGCAACAAGCTTGGCGCCGGCATCGTAGAGTGTATCGACCAGCAGGATGAAGCGCTTGGCCTCATTGCGCCTGGCAAGGTCGAGTACCGGGATATTGTCGATAAAGAAGCCGCGATAGCGGGCCGCAAGGGCGAGGTAGTCGCGTGCGCCCAGAGGCTGGGCGCACAATTGATCGAATGTGAACCTTGCAAATCCCTTGGCAGCAGCGGGTACGGTGATTTTCCGGCCTTTCAGTTCGATTTCCTCGGCTACCGGCTGCGCGCCCTCGGTTGCAACCTGCCAGGCCTGCTGCATCTTCCGGTCCGATTCTTCACCCAACGGCGTCAGATAGACCGGCAACCGGCCAAGCTTTTCGAGGCGGTAGTCGGTCTTCGCGTTGAGGCTGATGACGCGGTTGTGGCGTTCGAGAATTCCGACAAAGGGTTCAAACAGCGATCGGTTGAGACCGTCGCGGTAGAGGTCGTGCGGCGCAACATTCGAGGTGGCCACCAACACGACACCCCTTGCAAACAACGCCGAAAACAGCCGTGACAGGATCATGGCGTCGGCGATGTCGGTAACTGAGAACTCATCGAATGACAGGACTTTTGATTCACCGGCGATCGCCTGTGCTACTGGCGGGATGGGATCGGTTTCACTGACTTCGCCATTTTTCAGGGCAGCGCGGTGTGCTGCGATGCGGTCATGAACATTGGCCATGAAATCGTTGAAATGGGCACGGCGCTTGCTGCGCAGCGGCAGCAATTCATGGAACATGTCCATCAGCATGGTTTTACCGCGCCCGACATCGCCATGAATGTAAAGGCCGCGAACCGGTTTTGAGGCATCCTTGTTGCGCGCAAACAGCCAGCCGAGCGCGCTCGACTTGGATGCCATGCGGCGGGCCATGAGGGCGTCGATCAACTGATCGAGGGCCTCGGCAACGTGAAGCTGGGCATCATCGACGGTAAGTGTTTTCGAGCCGACCAACTCGCGATAACGCAAGGCAACGGACGGGTGCGATGGCAGTTCATCGGTGTCCGTCATGCCATCGCCCGGTTTGTGCCACTCCCGTCAACGCGACTGCTGGGCTATCTAGAAAGTGAAATGCGCTGACCGCCGGTGGTCTGGCCATCGAAGCGTTCATTGCCGGAGGCATACAGCCGGGCGACAACGTTTCCGCTAGAATCGGACAACACGACCTGGCGGCTGGCGACATCCCATGCTGCAACATTGGCAGCCTCGCCGGGGCATCCGCGGGAAGCGGCGCGGTAGCCGCCGGTCCACTTGGTCAGTGCCATGAACATCTGGCAGGATTGTCCATCGGCAGACACTTTCCAGGCGCCGACGAGGGAATCGCGTGATATCTCTTCGCCTGCGGCAGTTGCAACCTCGGTTGTCCCATCCTCGCTGGTGGCCCCTGGTGCCTCGGGGGCTTCGGGGAACTGTGTCGGGTCGCTGACGCCGGGTGCCGACGACGGAGGCGGGAGAGCACTCTGTTCAATCGGAGAAACCGGTGCCGGGGTCAGCGGCGCGGGCGCGATCGGCTGCGGGTTGGACTGAAACGGGGCCAGCCTGGCACTTTGACAACCGGCAAGCGAAATAGCCAGCAACGAACAGCCGATCAGGCCAGTTACGGAAATTCTCATATTCACCCTCTACTGATCCAGCTCCCGGCTGGCCAATCGTATGCCCTTCACAATCCAATTTAGCTTAAATGTCGAACAGTTAACAATTGCAACCAAAGAAAAAGGCGCGGGCAAGGCGAAACCGTCAAAATACAAATTTTGTTTGCACGGTGCCGCAACCGGCAAACGATCCTTGCGCGCTCGCCCGCCGGTGATAGTTTCACACGATGAACCGACGCGTATTTCTGAAATGGCTTACGATTTGCGGAGCATCGGTAACCGGCGGAATGGCGTTCATGACCAAAAAGGCAGTGGCGAACAAGTACTACCAGGGACCGTTGAGCGATCATTTCGACGGAACGGTGTTCTACAATCCAGATGGTGTGCCGCCGGGAAAATTTTCCGACCTGCTGAAATGGCGAATGAACGGTAACAAGGCCAGATGGCCGGCGCGGTTTGAAAGCCCGTTCGAGAAAGCGAAACCGGAGCCGCGCACCGGCGCTAAAGACATCCGGATTACCCATGTCGGACATGCCACCATGCTGGTACAGACCGGGGGCATGAATATCCTCACAGACCCGGTGTGGTCCAAGCGGGCATCACCGTTCGGCTTTGCCGGGCCAAAGCGGGTCAGCGATCCCGGCATCCGGTTTGGGGATCTGCCGGAAATTGATCTCATCCTGCTCAGCCACAATCACTATGATCACCTCGACCTGGTGACGCTCAAGCGCCTAAAAGAAGCCCATGATCCGCTTGTCGTGACACCACTCGGCAACGACACAATCATCGCCAGCGCCATTCCCGGCATGAGGTTGATTACCGGCGACTGGTCCGACCGGCTGGACCTGGATGGCGGCATGGCCGTCCATTTCGAACCGGTTCATCACTGGTCGGCGCGCGGGTTTGGCGACCGGCGGATGGCGCTATGGGCCGGTTTTGTCATCGAAGGCCCGGCAGGTAAGATCTATCATGTCGGCGATACCGGTTTTCACGAGGGCCGAAATTACCGCGCGGCCCGGCAGAAACACGGCGACTTCAGGCTGGCGTTGCTGCCATTCGGGGCTTATGAGCCGCGCTGGTTCATGAAGGGGCAACACCAAAATCCCGACGAAGCCGTTGACGGCATGGAACTGTGCGGCGCTGCCCATGTCGGCGGCCATCACTGGGGAACATTCCAGCTGACCGACGAGGCAATCGAGGAACCGAAGCGGAGACTTTATTCGGCACTGGAAAGACGCACCATTGACCGGTCCCGCTTCCGTCCTCTTCATCCGGGCGAAGTTTGGGATGTGCCTGACTGACAACAGCCGCAAAAGGAACGCGGCCGGGTAGTCTCATGCGGCTTCCAACGGTGCGAATATGCGATAATCTGGCGATGAGACATGTAAATGACATGCAATTGAAAAAACCGGCGGGCGATGGCGTGTGTTGCCGGTGAAGATTGCAGCACCAGGGAGTTTTTCCATGAAGGTATTTATGGTTTTGGCAGTAGCGGCGATGGCAATGATGATGGCGCCGGAAGCACTGTCCGGCCCGATTGCCGACCATGCGGCGCGTGCCGAAAAACTGCTCGAGGCCGGGGACCCGGTCGGCGCGGCCAACGCGCTTGACGAAGCCGTTCAGGAAGTGTGGGACAGGTCGCCCCTGGTTTTCCGCAAGATCGCCATCGTCGACAGCGCGACGGGGTTCGGGATCTACAGTGAGCGCGATTCGGCGCAATTCAAATCGGGCGACAAGGTGCTCATATACACGGAACCGATGGGCTACACCTACGGTAAAAATAATCTTGGCAATCGAGAAATAAACATAACAGCGGGAATTGTGATTGATGATGCAGATGGAACGACGATTTTCAGCAAGGACGATTTCATCTCCTATGCATATCCGGTGCGCTATCGCAATCGCGAATTCCACCTGTCAATCACCCTGACACTCACCAGGTTTCCAGCCGGCAGGTATGTGGCAAGGTTTCACCTCGTCGACAACCACTCCGACAAAAGCGGTGATTTCAGTATCCCGTTCGAAGTCATTGAGTGACATCACAAGGTTACGGGCTTCATGGTCTGGCAATGGGGGCAACTTTGCGCCATATAAGCGCCGGAACAATCATGGATAGCTGCACAAATGGCAGACCGCGTGGACTTCGCTAAAATGAACGGCCTCGGCAATGCAATCATTGTTGCCGACATGCGCGGTCACACAGGTACATTTTCACCGACGGCTGCCATCGCGCTCGCCGGCGATCCGGCGACCGCTTTCGACCAGGTCATGGTCATCCATGACCCGCGAACCGAAGGCACGGAAAACTTCATCTCGATACTCAATTCCGACGGCAGCGCGGCGCAAGCCTGCGGCAACGGAATGCGCTGCGTGGTGCAGGCGCTTGGTGCCGAGACCGGCCGGCGCACATTCACCTTCGAAACGGTCGCCGGCATCATCAATGCGCGCGAGCTCGACAATGGTCTTGTTTCGGTCGACATGGGTGTGCCGCGTTTTGGCTGGCAGGACATTCCGCTGGCCGAGGAATTTCGCGATACGCGGATGATCGAATTGCAGATCGGACCGATTGATGCGCCGGTTCTGCATTCTCCATCAGCGGTCAACATGGGCAATCCTCACGTGATATTCTGGGTTGATGACGATGTCTGGTCGTATGATCTCGACCGCTTCGGGCCGCTTCTGGAAAACCATCCGATCTTTCCCGAACGCGCAAACATAACGATTGCAAGGGTAACGGCGCACGATGCGATGTCCATCCGGACATGGGAACGCGGTGCCGGGCTGACCAGGGCCTGTGGTTCTGCGGCCTGCGCGGCGGCGGTGTCGGCGGCGCGTACCGGCAGGACCGGCCGAAAGGTCACGGTTACCGTTCCCGGCGGGCCGCTCGCAATCGAATGGCTGGACAATGACCATGTTGTCATGACCGGACCTGCAGAATGGGAATTTTCCGGCAAGGTCGATCCCGAAAACGGTCATTGGACGGCCGACACCGTAGAGACAGCGTGATGGGTATCGATGTCGTGACATTTGGTTGCCGGCTGAACGCCTATGAATCAGAGGTGATCCGCGACCAGGCAGAAAAAGCCGGACTCGATGGCATTGCCGATGGCGCGGTTGTGGTCAACACCTGCGCTGTCACGGCAGAAGCGGTGCGTCAGGCGTGCCAGGCCATTCGCCGGGTGCGACGCCAACAGCCGCAGGCGCGCATTATCGTCACCGGGTGCGCGGCGCAGACCGCGGCTGAAAAATTCAGCGCTATGGAAGAAGTCGACCTTGTCCTCGGCAACGAGGAAAAACTGCATGCTCACAACTATCGAGCGCTGCCCGATTTTGGGGTCAACGATGCGGAAAAGATGCGTGTCAACGACATCATGAGTGTGCGTGAAACGGCGCCGCAGATGGTCCAGGCCCTCGATGGGCGGACCCGCGCATTCGTACAGGTGCAAAATGGCTGCGACCACCGCTGCACGTTCTGCATCATTCCCTTTGGCCGCGGCAATTCACGATCGGTTCCGATGGGTGCGGTTACCCGACAGGTCCGCACACTGGTTGAAAACGGCTATGCTGAAGTGGTCCTGACCGGAGTAGACATCACCAGTTACGGTGGAGACCTGCCTGGCACACCAAGTCTCGGCAGGCTCGTCAAAACGATCCTGGCGCAGGTGCCCGAATTGCCGCGCCTGCGCCTGTCTTCGATCGATTCGATCGAGACTGACCATCACCTTTTAGACGTCATCGCCACCGAGGACCGGCTGATGCCGCATCTGCACCTGTCATTACAGTCCGGCGACGACATGATCCTGAAACGGATGAAACGCCGCCATCTGCGCGGCGATTCGATCCGGTTCTGCAATCAGGTTCGCAGCCTTCGACCCAGCATGGTGTTTGGTGCAGACCTTATCGCCGGTTTCCCGACAGAAACGGAAACGATGTTCGAGAATTCGATGCGGCTGGTCGATGATTGCGGCCTTGCCCATCTCCACGTGTTTCCGTTTTCTGCAAGAGAAGGAACGCCGGCAGCGCGGATGCCGCAGCTCGACGGCCAAACGGTCAGGGCAAGGGCGGCGCGGTTGCGGTGCAAGGGCGGCGCGGCATTCCGCCGCCATCTCGATACCCTGACTGGAACTGAACAGACTGTCCTGGTTGAAAAAGAAGGATTTGGGCGGTCCGAGGATTTTACGCCGGTTACAGTGCGCGGCGCCGAACCGGGGACGGTTGTTGCGATGACGATCACCGGCCATGACGGGCAAAAGCTGAGCGGCAACCCTGTCCGTCAGCCCGTCCTTGAAGAGATCTGAACCGGATGGCGTTCGGATTTATCCAGAAAGTCAAAAAGGTCTTCTCCTTCGGCAAGAAGAAGGTGGAGGAGGTTCCTGTCGACGATCTGGCCGAGGCGCAGACTCCCGATACCACGGCACCCGCCCAGGTGGTTGCAGACATTGCGGCGGCAAAGACGGATGCCGAGCAGAAGGCTGCAGCGGAAAGAGCCCGGTTGGAGGCGGAAACTAAGTCGGCTGCCGAAGCCAAGGCACGCGCAGAGGCTGACGCGCGGGCCAAAGCAGAAGCTGAGGCCGAAAAAAAGGCAGCCGCGGAAAAGGCTGAAGCCGAGCAAAAGGCCAAAGAAGCAAGGGCAGCAGCGGATGAAGCTCGGCGGATAGAGGCTGAACAGCGCGCGGCGGAAGATGCAAAAAAAGCCGTAGCAGAAGTGGAGAAACAGGCAGCGGCCGACGCGGTAGCGGAAGCCGATAGGATAGCTGCTGAAAAAGCCGAAGCTGAGCGCAAGGCCAAAGAGGCAAAAGTTGGTGCAGCGGCCGAGAAACAGGCAGAGGTTGACGCGAAAGCGAGGGCTGAAGCTGAAGCCGCCCGGCTAGCTGAGGAAAAAGCAGCCGCCGAGGCAAAAGCGGTTGACGACAAACCACAACCACCACAATCCCGGCCAGAGCCAGAGCCAGAGCCAGAGCCAGAGCCAGAGCCAGAAGCGCCGCCTCGACAGAAGCCCGATACTGGCAAGGTGCAGGTCGGTTCCGATGTCAAACCTGCTGCCGAACCTGTCAGCCAGGCGGCGCCGGAGCCTGAAAAGAAAAGTTGGTTCAAACGGCTGACCAGCGGGTTGTCGCGTTCGTCAAAGGAACTGTCAGACAACATCAAGGGCGTGTTCACCAAGCGCAAGCTCGACGAGGACACACTGCAGGATCTGGAAGACGTTCTCATCCAGGCCGATCTCGGGCTGGAGACGGCAATCCGGGTTACCGACGCGTTGTCTGCCGGGCGTTACGGCAAGGATATCTCTGACGAGGAAGTGCGCAGCGTGATGGCCGGCGAGATCATCAAGGTCCTCGAACCGGTCGCGTTACCGCTTGAACTTGATCTCGCGTACAAGCCGCATGTTATTCTTGTCGTCGGAGTCAACGGTACCGGCAAGACAACCACGATTGGCAAACTTGCCGCAAAGCTGCGCGATGGCGGATTGTCGGTGATGGTTGCCGCAGGCGACACATTCAGGGCGGCGGCGATCGAGCAATTGAAGATTTGGGGCGACCGTGTGGGTGCGGAAGTCATCTCCAGCAAGCTCGGCGCCGATGCCGCGGGCCTGGCCTACGACGCATTTGAAAAGGCGCGGGAAAAAGGCAGTGATGTCCTGATCATCGACACGGCGGGCCGTTTGCAAAACAAGGCGGAGCTGATGGACGAGCTTGCCAAGATCGTTCGTGTGCTCGGCAAGCTCGATCCAGAGGCACCCCACACCGTGCTGCAGACACTTGATGCAACCACCGGGCAAAATGCGCTCAGCCAGGTCGAAATCTTCCGCAATGTCGCAGGCGTCAACGGGCTGGTGATGACCAAGCTGGATGGTACCGCGCGCGGCGGTATTCTCGTTGCCATCGCCGCCAAGCACAAACTGCCGGTCTATTTTGTCGGTGTCGGCGAACAGGTTGATGATCTCGAACCGTTTTCCGCAAACGAATTTGCCAGCGCAATCACGGGGATCCAGACATGAATTCACCTGTCTTCGAACGGGACCCAGGCGATCCCGAGCGCAAGGAAATCAATCCGCTTTTGAAACTGGCGCTCGAACTCGGTCCACTGATGGTGTTTTTCTTCGCCAACGCGAAAGGAGCCTGGCTGGCCGAACGATTTCCGGCGCTGGGTGACCTCGGCGGACCGCTTTTCATTGCCACGGCGCTGTTCATGGGGGCGACCGCGGTCGCGCTTTCGGTGTCGTGGGTGCTGACCCGGACCCTGCCGGTCATGCCGCTGGTTTCCGGGATTGTCGTACTGTTTTTTGGTGCGCTGACATTGTGGCTGCATGACGAGACCTTCATCAAGATGAAGCCGACCATCGTAAATACCCTGTTTGGCGCCGTGCTTTTGGGCGGTCTCGCATTCGGCAAGCCGCTACTCGGCTATGTATTCGATTCGGCATTCAAACTCGATGCCGAGGGATGGCGCAAGCTGACCTGGCGCTGGGGCCTGTTCTTTCTGTTTCTGGCGGTCGTCAACGAGATTGTCTGGCGCTCCTTTTCGACCGACGCCTGGGTGACCTTCAAGGTGTGGGGCATCATGCCGATTACCTTCCTGTTCACACTCTCCCAGATGCCGCTGATCATGCGCCATTCGCTGGACGACGAAAAAGCCAAGTCCTGACCGGATCTTCTCAGAGCCACTCGATCCAGCGGGCATGAAAATCCGCGCGCGCCAGCAACCGTGTTTCACCACCCGGCCATAGCGTCAGGTGCAAGCCGGCATCGGGTTCGACGCCGCCAAGACCCTCCATGCGCAACCAGGCGAGCGGGTTGTCCGGCGTTGCCTGACGGCCCGCCTGTTCCATTGCCGATGTGATCGCGGATTTGGTGGTTTCGTGAAGGTATTGCCAGACCACGGAATGAAACAGCACAAAGACCTCACCCGATTTTCTGGCGGAAAGGCGTTCGACGATGAAATCGCGGGCATCCTGTGTGACCAGCGAACAGGCACCGCCCTGCGCGACCGCAATGGCAGCGTCCAGTCGCGCCAGGCGTTCAGGCTGGTCCGGCCAGATATAAGAGCGCAGGCGCAGCAGGTCTTCGGGGTTACTGAGGCGGATCGGCGCAATGTCGGCGCCGGTGCGGCGGGCGATGGTCAGTTTGCCAGTCAGGTCCGGTAGCTTGCCGCCAATGACCGGTGCAAGGACCGTGGGAAAATCGTTGGTTCCCCACCGCTGCTCTCCGTATTTGTAACGGTAGCAGTCGGGGAACAGGTTCAATCCGGCACTCGATCCGATTTCGTTCAATGCGAGCGGTAGCATGGTATCCCGTGCTATCTGCAAGAAACCCGGCAAGAGTGCCGCAGATCGCGCGATCTCGTTGGTCTGGGGCGCGCTTTTGAGATAGGCGCAGATCCAGTCATCACGGCGTCTGATTGCGGCTTCAAGCTCTATTGCGAGCTTACCATCGTTGGCGGATGCGGGCGGATAGACGGCAGCAAGCCTGTCATCGTCCCCGCACAGCACGAGCGCATGCAGCGCGCCGCACAGTCTGAGAGCCAAGGCATCGGCGCGCGGATCGCCGGGCCAGGCGAGTATGCGGCCACCGGTCCGTGTCGAAGAATCGAGCAATTGCAGCGCGGTCCGGCAGACGCGGGCGGTAAAAGGCGAACCCATGGCATCGCAGGCCTGTGCCTGTTGCTCGAAATGACCGGCAATCACAGCGTTCACTTCAACTGGGCCAGCGCTTTTTCGATTTCCGGCATCAGCTTTTTTTCCAGCGCTTCGGGAGAGAGCGGACCGACGTGCTTGAAAAGGATGGTACTGGCGCGTCCAATGACGAAGGTCTCCGGTACCCCGTAAACACCCCAGTCGATGGCCGCCCGGCCGTTTGCATCGACGCCGATCACATCGTACGAGTTGCCCAGTTCGCTCAGGAAGGCAGTGGCGTTTTCGGCCTTGTCCTTGTAGTTCAGCCCGGCAAGCGTGAAACGGTCGTCCTGGCCAAGCTGCAATATGACAGGATGCTCCTGGCGGCAGGGACCGCACCATGACGCCCAGACATTCAGCACGGTTACCCGGCCGTTGAATTCGCTGCTGTCGATGCCTGGCAATCCGGTGCTTTCAAGAGGCGGAAGCTGCGTTTCGGGCGCATGTTTTCCGATCAGCGCCGACGGTACGACGGAGGTATCACGACCAGAAACAAGCTGCAGGGAAAAAATCACCACCAGTAGCAGGAACGTCGCCAGCGGCAGGAATACGATCCAGCGCTTCTGCGATACCGGGGGCTGATCGGGGGTGCTCATGACGGTTTTGCGTCCTTGCCTGCGGACCGCCGGCGGATACCCTTGTCCTCGAGAGCAGCCAGTTCGCGCCGCTTTGCCCGCCAATCGAGCACGATGAAGCCCACCAATCCGGCGAGTACGACGACCGATACCAGGTAGGCGCCTGTCACAAAGGCCGTATGGGACGTCACCGGCGCGCCTCCTTGTCTGCAGAATGGGCTGCAATCCGGCGCATGGTACTGATGCGGCGGCGCAGGATTTCGTTTCGCATGGCCATCAGGTGAAGGGTGAAAAACAACACCGTAAAACCGAGCGCCATGACCAGCAGCGGCCAGAGCAGGGACGGGTGGATCGAAGGACCGCCAGCGCGCATCACCGATGCGGGCTGATGCAGCGTATTCCACCAGTCGACCGAAAACTTGATGATCGGGATATTGATGAAACCGATCAAGGTGATGACCGCTGCAGCGCGCCCTGCCTTTACCGGATCATCAAATGCGCGATGCAGCGCGATCAGCCCGAGATACATCAACAGCAGGACAAAAACCGATGTCAGCCGGGCGTCCCAGACCCACCATGTGCCCCACATCGGTTTGCCCCATAGAGAGCCGGTGAAAAGTGCCAGAAAGGTAAAGACTGCACCGATCGGAATGGCCGCCTTGGCGGCTACATCGGCGAGCGGATGCTTCCACACCAGCGTACCCAGCGCGGCAACCGCCATGATCGAATAGGTCATCATGGCAAGCCAGGCAAAGGGAACGTGGATGAACATGATCCGGACCGTGATGCCTTGCTGGTAGTCCTCCGGTGCGGTGAACGACAGGTGCAGCCCTGCCATCAACAGCAATACGGTACTGCCGGCGAGCCAGGGTATCAACCGGCCGGCCAACGCCAGGAACCGCGTCGGGTTGGCAAGGTCGGTCAGGCGCGAGGTCTGGATCTGGGTGGCGGACATGACAGCTACATAGCTCTCCGGATGGTGCTGTGCAATTGATCAGAATCAATCTGACAGTGCGCGCAGTGCGGTGGCCGCGGCAAATGGCCCGATAACCGCAAAAAACATCGACAGTGCGGCAACGACAAGAAATGGCGCCAAAAAGGGTGCAGTCGCATCGACGGCGCCGTTAACCGCCGAAACTCCGAAAATCAGAACCGGAATTGTCAGCGGCAGGACGAGAATCGACACCAGAAGCCCGCCGCGCGGAAGCGCCACGGCAACCGCTGCTCCGGTCGCGCCGATGAAGGTGATGGCCGGCGTACCGGCGACAAGCGTCAATGCCGTTGCACCGATGGCCAGCGGGTCCATGTTCAAGAGCAGGCCGAAGACGGGCACCGCGATGATCAGCGGAAGGGTTGAGATCGTCCAGTGTGCCAGGCATTTGACGAGTACGGTCAGTGGCAGCCAGTGGTGGCCGTCGGCGATCACGATCAGGTCGAGCGACCCGGTTTCGCGGTCGGCCTGAAACAGCCTTTCCAGTCCGAGCAGGCTCGCCAGTAGTGCGCCGATCCAAAGCATGGCCGGTCCTATCCGGGCCAGCAGGGCAAGATCCGGCCCGACGCCGAACGGGATGACGGCGACGATGGTCAAAAAGAACAAAACGCCGACAAAGGCGCCACCTCCGGCGCGCACGCCAAGCCGGATGTCACGGAGATAGAGCGCCCACATCAGGACGCGTGCTCAAGTACAAGGGTGGCGGCGTTGTCGAGCCCGAGAGGCGTGTGCGTCGCCGCGATGATGATACCGCCGTCTTCAAGGTGGACGGCCATGAGTTCGGCAAATTGCGCTTCGGAGGCCTCGTCCAGTCCGGCCGTCGGTTCATTGAGCAACCACACCGGTCGCCAGGAGACAAGCAGCCTGGCAATGGAAATGCGCCTTTTTTGCCCCGTGGACAAATAGCCGTAGGGCAGGTCGCTGGTCTGTTCGAGACCGACCAGCCCCAGCGCATCGCCGATTTCCATATGCTCTTCGCCATGGAAATTTTTCCAGAATTCAAGGTTCTCGGCGACCGTCAGGGCGGTTTTCATGGCATTGTCCGATGACAGGAAATGGCTGGCGCTTGCCATGTCCGGCCATGCTTCGCCACCGCCGGTCAGGCGTATGGTTCCCGCCGACGGTTCGAGAAGGCCGGCGCATATTCTAAGCAGGGTCGACTTGCCGGTGCCGTTCGGTCCGGTGATGACCAGGGCCTCGCCATGGCCGAGATCGAAGCCGACGCCGTTAAAAACCGGCTGTCCGCCACGTGAGCCTTCGAGATTTTCCGCAACTACGCGCATCGGTATAT
>JAHEGF010000431.1 GCA_024645155.1 Phyllobacteriaceae bacterium
CTGTCGAATCGTAATAAGAGAGCCTGCCGTTCGGCGACCAGAGCGGCAGCCAGGCCTGGTGGCCTTTTAGGCTGATCGGCTGCGCTTCGGTAGGGGTGCCCAGTTCCAGCAGCCAGACCTCAGAATCATTTCGAAGATAAGCCAGGGTTTTACCGTTTGGCGAAATGACCGGGTTGGAGCAGATCGCCCGCTGGCAGGTCAGCAAGCGGGAAGGGACGTAGTTTTGGTATTCAATCGGCTGGAAGCGATCAGAGGCAAATAAATCGCTGCCACCCAGGTTGTTTTCTGCAAAGTAATAGAAGCTTAGGCCGTCCGGGGCAAAAGAATAGGACAGCACCCCGTTGGCCCGGGTGAGCTGAATGGTCTCGCCTGAGTCGACATCCAGCGAATAGAGCTGGCTGCTGCCTTCCGATGGCCAGAGGTATGCCATCAGGATCGGGGCAATCTCAAAAGACCAGGAGACTTCCTGGCGGGTGGGCAGGAGCAGGCTGGAACTAGCCCCGGCCTGTAACATCACCTGCACCTCGGCCCCGGCGGGCCATTCTTCCTGCGGGGTAAAGCGCAGGGTTTTGTCTTCCCAGGTGTACTCGCCGCTGATTTGTGGCGAAATGGTCAGGCGATCCTGAATGCTTTCCGGGTCCATCTGGCGGGTGAAACGGATCTCGATCGGGACAGACCTCGGCAGGCCCCCCCGGATGGATTGCGGGCCAAAGCTCTCCACTTTGGGCATCAGCAAGATTCCAGCCAGCCCCAGTCCCAGCACCAAAACCGCGACACCCAACAGCACCACAGACCAACGACCAGTTTTCATATCTTTATTATAAAGTAGGAACCTGACTCTGTAATCAGTAATCTTGCGGGAGAGCCAGGTGCCAGGCAGGGTTGTGGTCTGCCGCCCACTGGCCTGCCTGAAGCGGATTTTTGGATTTGCAGCCCGCTTGTTATAGGTGGAAGAATTCACCTGATGGTAAAATCAACCCAATATGAAACGTTGGCAATTTTGGTTTGGCGTTGCGATCAGCGCATTTTTCTTGTATTGGATCCTGAAGGATATTGAATACACTACCTTGTGGCAGAAAACCCTCCAAGCCAACTATTGGTTGATTCTGCCCGGGGTGGGAGCATATTTCATTGGGCTGTGGGTGCGAGCCTGGCGCTGGCATTACCTGCTGCGCCCGGTTAAGCACATTCCCACCCGGGCTATGTTCCCGATTGTGGCGATGGGCTATGCCGGCAATAACATCTTCCCGGCCCGGGCCGGCGAGGTTTTACGGGCGGTGGTCCTGAGGAATAAGGAAGATGTCCCCATCTCGGCTTCCCTGGCAACAATTATTGTCGAACGGGTTTACGATGGGGTTGTAATGCTGGCCTTTATTTTTGTCAACCTGGCCGAACTTTCCCGCCTGACAGACAATATCACCTTGTTCCGTAGCTTTACCATCCAGGATGTGGCCCTTTGGGGAAGCGTGCTGTTTTTTGGCGTGCTGGTGGTATTTTTAGCGGCGGCCATGTTTCCAAATATTTCGGAAAAGGTCATCCGCTGGTTCACAGAGCGGTTTGTGCCGCAGCGCTTGAGGGAAAAGGTGCTGGAGATTGCGGTGCGCTTTTTGGGCGGATTGGCCTCCCTGCGTTCACCGGTGGAAGCCCTGATGGTCTTTTTTACTTCAGTCGTCATTTGGCTGCTGGAGACGGTCAAGTATTGGTTTGTGATGCATGCTTTCCGGTTTTCGATCAGCTTTTTTGCCCTGATGCTGATGAACGGGGTGGTCAACCTTGCCACCACGATCCCATCTGCTCCGGGCTACCTGGGAACTTTCGACCTGCCTGGGATCAGGGTGCTGCAAGCCTACCAGGTGAGCGCTGAAACGGCTGCCAGCTATACCTTTGTGCTGCATTTTGCCTTATGGTTCCCGGTGACTTTGCTGGGGCTGTATTACATGTGGCGGGAAGGGATTAAATGGGGCAAAGTAAGTACCCTGGAGCAAGACACAATTACGGAGTAACAGAATGAACATTGCGATTATCGGGGCTGGGTTTGCCGGCCTTTCTGCTGCCTACGACCTTGCCAAAAACGGGCATCTCGTCACCATTTACG
>JAHEGF010000191.1 GCA_024645155.1 Phyllobacteriaceae bacterium
CAGGAGGTGTTTGATTTCTACAAGAGCAATCCCGATGCCCTGGCCAATCTGCGGGCACCGCTTTTTGAGGAGAAAGTCGTCGATCACCTGCTGGCCGAGGCCGATGTCACGGACAAGAAGGTGAGCAAGGAAGTACTTCTTGCCGATGACGAAGACGAAAAGCCGGCTGCGAAGAAAAAGGCTCCGGCCAAGAAAGCGGCTCCGAAAAAAGCTGCTGCTGCGGAGAAAAAGCCGGCGGCAAAGAAGGCTCCGGCGAAGAAGCCTGCGGCAAAAACAAAGGATGCCGGCAAGTAACCGGCAGACCACGATAATCCTGATCATGAAGCCGCCTTCGGGCGGCTTTCTTGTTGCAGGCCAACACCTATATCAATTGCAGACCCTTCATACTGGCATGGCCGGAGCGGCCGATGATGATGTGGTCATGCACGGTTATGTTCAGTGGCCTTGCCGAATCGATGACGGTTTTGGTCATTTCAATGTCGGCGCGCGAAGGTGTCGGGTCGCCGGATGGATGGTTATGCACCAGTATGATGGCGGTTGCCGACAGTTCGAGCGCCCGGCGCACCACTTCGCGCGGATAAACGGGGGTGTGGTCCACGGTTCCGGTCTGCTGCACTTCGTCGGCAATCAGAATGTTTTTCTTGTCGAGAAAAAGGATTCGGAAGGTTTCGATTGATTCGTGCGCCATTGTCGCCGTGCAATAGTCAATCAGCTGCGACCACGAACTCAGCACCTCGCGGCCCGAAACCTCGCGTTTCAGCATCCGCCCTGAAGCAGCGGCAATCAGCTTCAGGTCAATCGCGGTTTTTTCGCCGACATTGGGAATTTCGCACAGGCGCTTCGATGAGGCGGCAAATACCGCAGCCAGCGAACCGAAGCGCTGCAGCAACGCCTTGGCTATCGGCTTTGTGTCGCGCTGCCTTATCGTGTGAAAAAGGATCATTTCAAGGATTTCATAGTCGGCAAGCGCGGTTTCGCCGCCATCCATGAAACGCTGGCGGAGGCGGTCTCGATGACCATGGAAATGCTGTTTTTGGCGCCTGACCGGTGACGGCGCGTTGGGATCGTTTGCAGATCGCTCCGCAAAACCGCCCCATTCATCATCCGGTGTGTCCATGCTCATCAAGCCAACCCTGATTATCTCCGCACCGGTCAAGATACCGGATGCGCAGATACAATCCTAGGCTGCAAATCCCGGCCGGTCGAGGCCTGCCGGTGAAGTCGTGAAGATTTCACAGCCGGTGTCGGTGACGCCAATTGAATGTTCGCAT
The DNA here is from genome assembly GCA_024645155.1 of Phyllobacteriaceae bacterium. Taxonomy (GTDB): domain Bacteria; phylum Pseudomonadota; class Alphaproteobacteria; order Rhizobiales; family Rhizobiaceae; genus JAHEGF01. The sequence continues at coordinate 1,272 of JAHEGF010000191.1, forward strand.
TGCGCCGACAGCGAGCGGTCACGCGTCACGGCCGTCCAGCCGTCCGAAAGGACTTTGACGTGGGGACGGCCAAGATTGATCATCGGCTCAATGGTGAAGATCATGCCCTTGCGCATTTCAACGCCGTCGCGCGGATTGCCGTAGTGCAAGATGTTGGGCATGTCATGAAACAGACGGCCAAGCCCGTGGCCGCAAAAGTCGCGGACAACCGAGCATCTCTGGCTTTCCGCATAGGTCTGGATCGCGTGGCCGATCGCACCGGTCTTTACGCCGGGGCGGACAGCGGCAATTCCACGCATCAGGCATTCATAGGTTACCTCTATCAGGCGTTCCGCAGAGCGTTTGATGCCGCCAACCGGGTACATCCGGCTTGAATCACCATGCCAGCCGTCGAGGATATAGGTGACGTCGATGTTGACGATATCACCTTCGCGCAATGGTTTGTCATCGGGAATGCCGTGGCACACGACGTGATTGATCGACGTGCAACACGATCTTGTATAACCGCGATAATTGAGTGTTGCGGGAACAGCGCCGTTATCCATTCCGAACTCGAACACGAAACGGTCGATCTCGGCGGTCGTGGTTCCAGGCCTGATCATGGCGGTAAGTTCGTCAAGGCACAGCGCCGTCAATTGGCCGGCATTGCGCATGCCGTCAAAACCGTCCTTGCCGTAAAGGCGGATCTGACCGGTATTCTTCAGCGGGGCCGATGCGGCGTCGACATAGGTGACCATAAGCGTGCTGCAAGCTGCGCGGTTGCGCGGTATTTCCTCTGTTCTCGTGACACTCTCATTTGGCATTGAAGCAACGCCGGTTCAAGCCTGAACGTGGTGGCGATTGCATCGCGTTTCGATCATCCGGGTAAAATCGGCAATGCGCGGGCGGGCTGGATGGCCTCCGGGGAGATATCGCACGCAACGCAATAGGCCTCCACGCCATGGTCCCTTGACCGGGAAAAGGCGTCCGCATAAGCCGGATCAAGATCGCTGCATAGCCTGAAGCGGTCGCAATCGTTGCGCTGGACAAGGTAGATCATGACGGCACGGCAACCAGCCTTGCGCATGCCTGCCAGTTCGTCGAGGTGCTTGGCGCCGCGGGTGGTGACACTGTCGGGGAATTCGGCAAGACCGCGCTGGCGCATGAAGTGCACGTTCTTGACCTCGACATAGGCCGGTGGACGGCTTTCGCACTCAAGCAGAATGTCGATCCGGGAATTCGTGCCATAGCGCTGCTCGCGCCGTAGTGTGGTGTAGGTGCCGAGATCGGCAACGAGATCTGCCGCGATCGCCTCTTCTGCCAGACGATTGGGCAATCCGGTATTGATGCCCACCAATGTCCCGTCCGCTTCGACGATCTGAAGTTTGTGCGCATATTTCAGCGTCGGTTTTTCGGAATGGGAAAGCCATACACGGCTGCCGGGATCGGTCAATCCGAGCATGGAGCCGGTATTCGGCACGGATGCGGTTATCTCGCTACCATTGCCAAGCACAACATCGGCAAGAAACCGCTTGTAGCGCCTGACAAGGGTTGCGGGAACGAGTGGTGAGGGGAATCGCATTATGCGCGGTGTATCCCTTTGTGACACTTCGGCCAATGTGAAATGCACTGGCTACGCCGGGATTTGATGGTACGCCCAAGGGGAATCGAACCCCTGTTTCCGCCGTGAAAGGGCGGCGTCCTAACCGCTAGACGATGGGCGCAGACCAGCGCCTTATTAGTGACGTTCGAACGGGTCTGCAAGTCGTTTACGTAATGAATTTCGGTTTTTTACCGGGTGGATGCTTCTGCAGGCTCGGTTGGCGCTATTTGCGTTTGCGCCTGCGGCGGCAGCGCCAGTTCCAGTCGCGCTCCGGACCGACATCGATATGAACCGAATTCGTGTGGCAATAGGTGCCGACACCGCCACGGCCGGGCATGGACCGCAGGTATTTGGCGAGTGCCCATTTGCTGACACCTTCAATCTGGATGTCGGCTGCGGCGCAATACATATGCAGGGAATTGCGCGCTCCGCGAACCCGGCGGTTGTGCTGAGGACTGCGATAGCCCGATGTTATTACCACGCGTCTGCCGTAACGCCGTTCAGCAGTTTTCAAGACGCGGACGAGCGCCGGCTTGAGGCATTTCACGTCGACACCGCCGTGCTGGGTCAACAGGCCATTGGGCGCCAAACGCGCCATACCGGCGGCTGATGCAAGACGAATCGGGTCTTCCGTTTCATTGCCGTCGATGTCGCTATCGTCGTCTAGGCCGGAGCGCCGCGTGATCTCGAACAGGTCGCGTTCGCGGACACCGGGAAGAGCCTGGCTGCCACCGAGCGACGCCAGAGCAAGTTTTGGCTTGCTTGAAGTCGGCGTGGTGGAAATCACCGTCTTTTTGGGCGCAGAAGCATAGGAACCTCGTTCACGCATGTCGCCGTAAGCCGTTGCCACCGGAATTGGCGGCTCGCGGTCATTTGTGAAGAGCGAGGCAAAGAAGCCGCGTTTTTTGGCAGGCGCCGGTTCGCGCAGCACTTCGGTCCGGACCGGGGCTTCGGCAACAGTTTCCTGCTGCGTTTCCGGTTCCGCGGAATCAGCGGTGACGGCCGTTTCATCCGCACCATCGGCTTCGGCTGTTTCTTCCTCGGCCGTTTCGACGGTATTCGCCGGTGCAATCGTGCCGGACTGCGCTGCTGCAATTTCTACCGGTGCCGGTTTTACGCCATCGGGCGGCACAACGGACGCTGGCTGGCCATTTTGAGGCACAGGCTGATCGGCTGCTGCGACTGCGGGATCCGGTCTTTCGGAAGGGTAGTAGCTGACCGTTTCGGGCAAAACGGGATCACCATTCACATCAAGCTCGACTTCGTTTGCGGCGATTATTTCTTCGGGCGAAAGGACGGCCACAGAACTGATACCAAGGGGAGGCGCGCTGGTGGTACAGGCGCTCAGCGACGTCGCAAAGGTTGCGGCAACCAGCAAGCGCGTAATTGATCCTGCGCTGTTCCTTGCGATTTCCACCAATTCTATGTCCCCTTCGGAAAACGCAGGTACCGAATATTCCGCCTTGCCCGGCGGCTGTCTACGCCATGTTCGTGTCACAAAAAAGCGTTTTCGTCCCGATTGGAACGAAACACCTTACCGCTACTGGCGAAATACGGCGCAAAAGTGTCACATAGGCCTCTAAATAGCCATTAGTCCCAAAGTCTCAGATACGGACCTTTACATAAGAACCCGGCGCCGGTTCCAGGGGTTTCAGCGCTTTGCCACCGGGCTTTCTTGCCGAAACCATCGTATTGTCGTTCGATTTTATCCATTCATGCCAATGCGGCCACCACGACCCTGGATGCTCCTCGGCATTTGCCAGCCACGAATCAAACTCGCCTTCGGGTTTTCCGCCTGTCCAGAACTGGTATTTCTTGAGGGCAGGCGGATTGACCACGCCGGCAATATGTCCGGATCCGCTGACGACAAAATCAACTGGCCCGCCAAAATACTTGCTACCCACGAATGCCGAACGCGCGGGTGCGATGTGGTCTTCCCGGGTGGCAAGGTTGTAGATCGGGATGGTCACCTCGCCAAGCGAGATTTTTTCACCCGCGATTACCATTTCGCCTCTGGCAAGATTGTTTTCCAGGTAACAATTGCGCAGATAGTAGGAATGATTGGCAGCGCCGAGCCTGGTCGAATCGGAATTCCAGTAGAGAAGATCGAAGGGCATTGGTTTCTTGCCCTTCATGTAGTTGTTGATCACATAAGGCCAGATCAGGTCTCGTGACCTGAGCATGTTGAATGCCGTGGCCATTTTTGTGCCATCCAGATAGCCTTTGCCGCTCATCGAATTCTCGATGGAGCTGATCTGGTCCTCGTCGACAAAAACCTTGAGGTCGCCGGCATAGGTGAAATCGACCTGTGTCGTAAAGAAAGTAGCGGTCCTGATCCGCTTGTCGCCGCGCCTGGCCATCAAAGCCAGTGCAACCGCCAAAAGTGTTCCGCCAACGCAGTAGCCGATCGCGTTGACTTCGCTTTCACCGGTCGACTTTTCAATGGAATCAAGCGCAAGTCCCAATCCCTCGTCGATGTAGTGTTCCCAGCTTTTCTTCGCATGGCGGCTGTCGGGGTTGACCCAGGAAATCACAAAAACCGTGTGTCCCTGGCTGACGCACCAGCGGATGAAGGATTTTTCCTCGTTCAGGTCGAGAATATAGAACTTGTTGATCCATGGCGGGCATATCAGCAACGGGCGTTTCAACACTTCCTTGGTCGCCGCTTCGTACTGGATGATCTCGGCGACATCGCTGCGCGCGATAACCTGGCCCGGCGTCATTGCCATGTTGCGGCCAACCTCGAAAGGTTCGTAGTCGGCCTGCCGCAGTTTCAGTTCTCCCTTGCCGGCCTCGACGTCTTCGGCGAGCATCTTTAGGCCGCGAACCAGGTTTTCGCCATCCGATTCGATTGTTTCACGGAACAATTCGGGATTCGTCATGACAAAGTTCGACGGTGAAATGGCCTCGGCAATCTGCCGGACATAGAACTGCGCCTTGTGGCGTGTGTGCTCATCGAGACCATCGGCGTTCTCGACAAGATCATTGGCCCAGCGCGAGGTCACGAGGTAGGTTTGCTTGAGGAAGTCGAAGAATGCGTTCTCGGCCCATTCGGGATCCTGAAAACGCTTGTCGCCGCGATCCGGTTTGAAAACATCTTCGGTCGGCTCTCCGCTGGCACGGCTTACCGAATTCGCCCAGATGCTCATATAATCGGCAAACAGGCGTGTCTGGGCCTCAAGCGCGCGCGACGGATCGGACAACCAGTATTCGGAGACCTTGGAGAATGTCTTGACGACATCGGCCACCGGTTCGGCGACATTGTCCTTCCTTTCGCCTTCCTCGCGGGGCTTCAGCCACGCTGATGCCGCCTTTCCGGCCTGCTCGATCATCAGCGCCATGTTCTGGGCAAAGGCTTCCGGGTCTTTCACCAAATACTGCGAGATTGCCGCATCGGCTTTGTTTTTGCCGTTATCATTGTTTTTGCGATTTCCGGACATGGTGGTTATTCGATCCTGCAAGCGTTATTCGAACACATTAGCATGCCACCACAAGGGTGGCGCAATACGCGGATAGTGCAATACCGACCGAGACGACAGAAGTATGACCAAAACACCAATAATTGTGCGGCGCGGCATCATGGCACTTTCCGGGATTTGCCTTATCGCTTCGGCTGGCGGTTGTGCAACCGCTACT
>JAHEGF010000019.1:0-5191 GCA_024645155.1 Phyllobacteriaceae bacterium
GAAAAGGTCAAGTAAAAGCACCCTATCGCCGACGCCGCGCAACAAAGTTCGATTACGGCGAATAATTCACAGCGTCGTGCCACCTTTATGACACGATTGGCGAGCATGCGGGCCGCCGATCAACAATCCTGGAATACATGATGACCCGCTTTCAATTCGACTTCGATGCCCAAGCAATTGAACTTTCCCACCCTGCCGATCTTCTCCTGAGCAAGTACCGGAACATCGGTCCGGCCGCCATTCGCGCCGCGCTCAGCTGCACTGCCCGGAAGAAGAACTTCTATCCCAAATAGGATTTGACTGATTTTCTTTTCGGTCCGTTAACCTTGCATTTCTGTTTTGGGCGCAGAATTTTTCCGGAATTTGTTCCTGGGATGAATTGAGCCCCGAACGAGGACAAGTGTAACGCGGAGGTGAGGTTATGCCTCGACCACCTGACCGGAAGCATCAAAAAGCGGACAGTGCGGAGCCGAAGGGTGTGCCATTGCACAAGCGATGGCATGGAAGCTCACTTCTGGACCATTATCACAAGATCGGCCCGTCAGACATCAATGCTGCCGTGTTGTTCGGCAAGGGCGACCGGCGTGATTTGCCCAGAGGCAAGAAGTCGCGCTAGCAGCCTGGTCTCGGTCTCCTGCAGACCGGATACTGATGCTGCAGGATGCGCTCAAATGCCGGCTGCAGACCTGCCGCAGTATAGCTGCCTCTCCCCTGGTTCCCACATTAACGTGCCATGAACATCGCCTTCAGGTGACGTTCCGGCACGCCATGGCAAATTTCCCGTGCAAATTTGGAAACGCAACAAAGGGAATACTGCCATGACCGCCACATTCACAAAAATCGCCGCCGCGACTGCAATCGTCCTGTCGCTTGGTCAATACGCAAATGCCGAATCAAAGGTATTCGCCAAACCGAAAGTCGGCGGCGACCGCCTCGACCTCTGTCTCAACTGGGGTCAGGGATGCGGAAAACCGGCAGCCGACGCGTGGTGCCAGTCCAAGGGATTTCAAACGTCGACCGGGCACATTGTCGATCACAATATCGGCGCATCAACGCGGACCCGCCTGATTACCACCGGTGCGGTTTGCGACCAGGGCTTCTGCGACGGCTTCAAGAAGGTCAGTTGTTTCAAGCCGACCCCGGTCAAATTCTACTACAAGCCCAAGGTGGGCGCCGATCGGCTCGACTGGTGCCTGAACTGGGGCAGTGGATGCGGCAAGCCCGCAGCGGACAAGTTCTGCACCACCAAGGGATTTGCGCAGGCCAAGAACTATGCGATTGATCCCGATATCGGCTCGATGTCGCGCACGCGCCTGATCACGACCGGCGCCGTCTGCGACCAGGGTTTCTGCGACGGCTTCAAGGGCATCACCTGCGAAAGCTGACATTCTGAAAAATGATGCGAAACGGGTCGTTGCTGGCCCGTTTTTCATGGCGCGAAATAGCGCCACAACAGGCTGATCGAAAGGCCCGCCATGACGAGCGCTATTATGCTGTTAACAGCCCGCCATGCTGCGGGCCGTTCGAAGAACGGGCGCAGCAGGCGCGCGCCATAGCCCAGTGCGTAAAACCAAGCAAAAGATGCAACCATAGCGCCAGCTGCAAAGGCCGCCCGTGCTGCACCTTCATACTGTGCCGACAGTCCACCCACCAGCAGGACCGTATCGAGATAGACATGCGGATTGAGAAAGGTGAAGGCGAGGCAGATCGAGATCGCCGCACCGAGCCGCGTTTCCCCTGTTTTTGCGGCCGACAACCCATGGGGGTCAAACACGCGGCGCAAAGCCAGCGCAGCGTAAACCGCCAGAAAGATGGCGCCGCCAAGTGTCACTGCCGCGATCAGCACCGGCGAACGGGCGATGACCGTACCGAGGCCGGCAACACCGGCAGCAATCAGCAAGGCGTCAGATAGTGCGCAAATCAGACAAAGAACAAAGACGTGGCTGCGCAGCAGGCCCTGTCGCAGGATAAAGGCGTTTTGTGCACCAATGGCGATGATCAGCGATGCGCCTAGCAGAAACCCCGCGATGGCCGGGCCAAGCACCGAATTGCTCATAGGAGAGACATCTGACCCGGTTTGCCGCCCTTGGGCGCATCGGGGGCGTCATCTTCATCCGCCAGTTCGGAAACGGCGACTGGTTCTTGCACTTCAGGACCGCTGTTTGCCACCTTGTTGACGAGACGGGAAACGGGAATTGCCTCAAAGAATTCGTTTGATGGCGGCTCGAGAAGATCTGCGACCTCACGGGGTTCAAAGTTCCGGCAATCAAGCCAGCGCCCATACTCCTCGGGATGGATGACAACGGGCATGCGGTCATGGATCGGCGCCAGCATTTCGTTGGCACGAGTGGTCAGGATCGCGCCGGTATCAACCTCGGAACCGTCGGGTCCGCTCCAGGTTTCCATCAGCGCTGCAAATGCCACGACTCCGGCGCTTCTCGGGCGAACCCAAAATGGCTGCGACTTTTTCTTGCCGTCGCGCCGCCATTCGTAGAAGCCCGAGGCCGGCAACAATGCACGCCGGTGACGCATAGCCGCCCTGAACGAATTCTTTGTCGCTGCGGTCTCCGAGCGGGCGTTGATCAGCAGCGGGAACGCCTTTGGATCCTTGACCCAGGACGGAATCAAGCCCCATCGCACGAGAAGCGCCTTGCGATCCGGCAGATTGCCGGCATCGCCGCCGCGGTCGCCGGACATGACGATCAGCACCGGCTGGGTCGGTGCAATATTGTAGCGCGGCGGGAATGCCTCGATATCAAGCAGGCCAAACAGTTCCTGCACGTCTTCCGGTGACGCGGTCAGAGAAAATCTTCCACACATGGCGCAAGGATTTCAACCGGAGCAGCGAAGGTCAAGCGGTTTGCGCAGGAAAAGGCGATTGACTAGAAAGCCGGTATGAGCACACCGAAACCCATTCAGGAAGCGGTCTCCGTTGCGTTGATGCACCACGGACGCGTTTTGCTGGTCTTACGCGGGCGCGAACCTGCGAAGGGCATGTATGCGTTTCCAGGCGGCCGTGTCGAGGCAGGAGAAACCTTTGAAGCGGCAGCACGCAGGGAGTTGCTGGAAGAAACCGGCTTGCAGGCCGGAGTGCTAAACGAGATCGAGGTGTTTCATATCGCCGCGACAGATACCGCATTCCCCGACTTTCGCCTGCGCGTCTATACCGGTGTACCCGCCGGGGGGCAGTTGCGGGCAGGAGATGATGCCGCCCTGGCTGGATGGTACCGGCCCGAGGAACTGGATGTACTTACGATTACCACCAGCACCTTGTCGATATGCAAACTCCTGTTTGGCCGCCGCGGTCAAACAAAAGTGACCGGTCTTGATGGCATGGAATAAAACCGGTTCTGCTAGAATCCGGATTTTACGCCTGGAGATAGAGCATGAAGTTTTTCCGGTTGATGACAGCGGCAACTGCTATTCTGGCAGCAACGCTTGTTGCGGAGGCCGATCCTGGGCGGTGGCAGAATGAAGGATGGACAACCGACTTCTCCAAGACTTTGATTGATTTTGCAGAAGTGGTTTCCGGCGGACCGCCGCGCGACGGCATTCCGTCAATTGACAATCCGAAATTCATCCCTATCAGCGAGGAAAGGACCATAGCCGGCAACGAACCGGTCATATTGCTTGAAGCCGGTGGCGCCGTCAAAGTCTACCCGCTGAGAATTCTGACGTGGCACGAAATCGTCAATGATGTGGCCGGAAACGTGCCGGTGGCGGTTACCTTCTGCCCGTTGTGCAATGCCTCGATCGTATTTGACCGGCGTGCCGGTGATGTCGTGCTCGAGTTTGGCACGACAGGCAAACTGCGCAATTCGGACCTCATCATGTATGACCGCTCCACCGACAGTTGGTGGCAACAGTTTACCGGCACGGCAATTGTCGGTTTCTACCGGGGTACGAAACTGAAACTTCTGCCCTCCCGGGTCACGTCCTTTGCAAGTGCCGGCAAGGACTACCCGGACGCCGAAGTGCTCATTCCGACCAATCCGGAAATGCGCGATTACGGCCGCAACCCCTATGCCGGGTATGATTCGGCTTCAGCACCATTCCTGTATCGGGGCGACATGCCCGAAAATATCGGCGCCATGGCGCGGGTTGTCATCATCCGTACAGACGGCAAACCGATCATCGTCAGCCTGGCGAAAGTCACCCGCGAGGGATATTCAGAAAACGGCTATGAAGTGACCTGGCATGTTGGTGTTGCTTCTGCACTCGATCAGTCGCGCATTTCAGAAAGCCGCGATGTCGGGGGCGTACGGGTAACCCGCAATGGAGAGGACATTGCCCATGATGTCACCTTTGCTTTCGTCGCTCACGCGTTCCACCCGGACGTTCCGATCATAATTGAATAATTTTGACACGATGCCCGTCCCGCCACCTTGCTTCACCCGCGATCATCGGCCAAAAGGCCTGATGACCCGCTTTCGGTTTCTTGCTTCAATGGTCCTGTGTGCGGGCATTCTTGCCGCGCCCCTGCCGGCGTCTGCAGTCGAGGCGCCCTATGCAAAGAAACTTGACCGGCTCGCGGAGATACTGGGTTCACTTCACTTTCTGCGCAATCTGTGCGGCGAGAAAGGTGATGCATGGCGTCAGCAAATGGAAGCATTACTGGTTTCGGAAAATCCCGAACCGAGGCGCCGTGAAAGTCTGATTGCGGAATTCAACAAGGGATACCGTTCCTTCGATTCCGTTTATACACATTGCACGCAAGCAGCCATCGAAGCCATTGATCTTTACATGAAAGAGGGCGAAGAGCTGTCCCGTGACATCGTCAGCCAATATGCCAATTAGCAATCTATTAACTTTTTACCAAAGGAGGCGATGCAGCCGCCAATTCCTGTGCTAGAAGTATTAACGGGACATTAAGTTTGTGAGTCTGCCGGGGTAGTAAAATCATGGAAACGGGGACGGGTGATATTGACGCCCTGATCAAAGAGCAGAAACGCCTGCTTGCCAACGAACAGCAAGAAGAAGCCTGGGCTGATGCCCGGTCAGTGGGCATAGAAGCGGAAATCGTTGCAGAAGCTGCCATTGAGACAGCTTTCATCGAACTGGTCGCCGAGCACGGAGAAACCGCAGCGCTGGCGCTGTTGGACAACACGCGGGAAAAGGTTCTTGGTGGCGCATTTCTGCGCGATGTTTCCCGGCATTGACGTTATACGGGGTTACAGGAAGTGAGGACGAG
>JAHEGF010000019.1:5201-21901 GCA_024645155.1 Phyllobacteriaceae bacterium
ACAGTCCGGATTGGCAACTACCTGTTGCAATTGCATTGGCCATCAATGGCGTTTGCTCTGGCGTTTCCGTTACTTTCCACATCGGCATTTGCGCTCAGCGAAATCAAGACCGGGGAAAATCCGCCGCCTGACGGCACCAGCGAGCAACCCCAACCGCCCTCCCCGATACCGCTGCCAGGCGCAGTCACCGTTGAACCGGAGACTTCCGTCCCGGATGGCGAAGCCGAACAACCGGCAAGCCCCGGTCACATCAACAAGGACGAAAACCGGCCAACACCGGAAATCCTTTATGACACGGAACTGCTTCCGGTACCGGCGCAACGCATGCGCGAGCTGATCATCGAAGCCTGCAAGACGGGCGATATCGAGGCGCTGCGGCCATTGATCGGTGTCGGCGCAGACATTACGCAATTGGCATTTGGCGGGATCGAGGACGATCCGATCAATTACCTGCGGCAATTGTCCGGAGACGAAGGCGGCCAGGAAATCCTGGCTATCCTGCTTGAGATCATGGAATCAGGCTTTGTCAAAGTCTCCGAAGGCGATACCGGCGATATGTATGTCTGGCCGTATTTCTTTGCGGTGCCGATCGAGAGCCTGAACCCGCAGCAGCGGGTTGAACTTTTCAAAGTTGTCACCGCCGGTGACTACGAAGACATGAGGGCCTACGGATCGTATATTTTCTACCGCTCGGCAATCAGCCCCGAAGGCCGGTGGATCTTTTTCCTGGCGGGCGACTGACCTGAACGGAAACGGGCAATTCCCGCTTGCTGTAATTGATCGCGCACCCTACATTTGCGATCCCAATTTCGGTATTGTCAAACCATGAGCCAAGCCACGATCAGAGGCCGAACCGTGTTTCCGGTTTCCGGTCCCGACGCAGAAAACTTCCTGCAGAACGTCATTACAACCGATCTCGACCACCTTGAAGCGGGCGTTGCCAAACCTGGTGCCTTGTTGACACCGCAAGGCAAAATTCTTGCTGATTTCCTTGTTTCACGCAACGATGGCGGCGGCTTCCTGATCGATGTTCCAGACAGCCTGGCGGAAATACTTGTCTCGAAACTGACCCTTTACAAGATGCGCGCGAAGGCAGAAATCGGCAAACCCGAACAAGAGCTTATTGGTATTTCATGGAATTCCGATTCAAAGGCTTCACAATCTGATTCAACAATACGCGACGGGCGGTTTCCGGCAGATCCCGGCGTTTTCCGATCCTACCGGGTGACTGATCAGGCAGCGCGCAATGAAGAAGGCTGGCAGATGCTGAAAATCCAGCACGCTGTTGCTGAATGTGGCACCGACTACGAAACGAACTCTGCATTCCCGCACGACGTTCTGATGGATTTCAATGGCGGTATATCATTCACGAAAGGCTGCTTTATCGGTCAGGAGGTGGTGTCACGCATGCACCACCGGGGCACCGCACGGCGCCGGGTGATGGTTGCAAGATCAGAAGATGATCTGCCGGCCGCCGGAACGGTTGTCACATCCGATGGCAGGTCCATCGGTGTGTTAGCCTCAACAAGCGGAAACACTGGTTTGGCATTGGTCCGGACAGACAGGGCGAGCGAGGCAATCCATGCTGGCACTGCCCTGGAAGCTGATGGTATTGCGCTGCGCATAGAATTTCCCGAAGCAATTCCAATCGTGTTTCCCGCTGCGCCCGAAACGGAAACCGGCTCCTGATGGCGGACCGCAAGGGAGCGCCACCGCGCGCATGGCAGCGCATGTTGTCGGGCCGCCGGCTTGACCTGCTCAATCCTTCCCCGTTGGATATCGAAATCACCGACATTGCTCACGGGCTTGCGCGCGTTGCCCGCTGGAACGGGCAAACAAGGGGTGACCACGCATTTTCAGTCGCCCAGCATTCCATCCTGGTGACGAATATTTTCACCCGGATCACCAAGGCTCCGCAACCTGAACACCGGCTTGCAGCATTGTTACATGATGCCGCCGAATATGTGATCGGCGACATGATATCGCCCTTCAAGGCCGTCGTTGGCGGCGGATACAAGTCTGTCGAAGCAGCACTGCAGCACGCTATCCACATCCGTTTCGGTCTGCCGGCTGAATTACCGGTGGGTCTGCACAAGGAAATCAAGCATGCCGATGCCGTTACCGCGTGGTATGAGGCCATCGGACTTGCTGGATTTGATGAAATTGAGGCGGCACGCTATTTTCGCCGTCCGCGTGGTACCTATACAGACGGTGCGGTACTTCAACCAAAACCGGCGCATGCCATCCAGGCAGAATTTCTCGAATTATTCGAGGCGCTGGAGAACGAGCGCCGCACTCCGGAAAGAAGCTGAATGCCGCATTTTGTTGTTTGTTCGCTCGCCCGCCTGCACGATACGGTCAAAGCCCACGGTGCGCTCGATGTTGTCACACTGATTACCGCCAACACGCCGGTCGAGCGGCCGCCGCAGGTTAGCGAAAACCGGCATCTGCATTTGAATTTCCATGATATTACGGTGCCAACAGCAGGCATGACACCTCCGGCGGCGGGCCATGTGGAGGCGGTGATCGATTTCGCGCGAGCCTGGGATCAGCAAACACCCATGGTCATCCATTGTTTCGCAGGCGTATCACGGTCGACCGCCGCGGCCTATATCAGTGCCATCGCACTCAATCCCGAACTCGACGAGGATATTCTTGCCCGAGAACTTAGGCGCAGGTCACTATCGGCAACACCGAATATCCGGCTGATCGGATTTGCCGATGACCTGCTGGGCCGGTCCGGCCGCATGGTTCGCGCAATCGAGCGCATAGGCCGCGGCGAAGATGCCTACGAGGGCAATCCGTTCATACTGCCTCTGACCGCAGAGCGGGTGGATTGACATTGCGGCAAATCAATAATTTTCGTTGCAGCCATTCAATCAATTCAATTGCGCAACTTTTTGTTTCCGCTAGGTAACAGGCATGTCAGACAAAACCTGCCAGCCAGCCAATTCCGCCTCTGCAAGCGGCCTGCCGTGGGCCGTCATCATCTGCGGCTGCGTTATCGCTTCGCTGACCTTCGGGCCGCGTTCGGCAATGGGATTTTTCCAATTGCCCATGCTTGCCGACACCGAATGGGACCGGAGCACGTTCGGACTGGCGATGGCCATCCAGAACCTTATGTGGGGAGCCGGGCAGCCAGTGTTCGGGGCAATTGCCGACCGCTTCGGCAGTGGACGCGTGCTGGCCTTGTCAGGTGTCATCTATTGCCTGGGCCTTGTCACGATGGCCAACGCCCAGTCGGAGATGATGCTCTATGTCGGCGGCGGCGTGCTTGTTGGCCTCGGCGTGGCAGCCGGATCCTTCGGAATCGTACTTTCAGCCTTTGCGCGAAATGTGCCGGCCGGCCGACGGTCGTTTGTCTTTGGCCTGGGCACTGCGGCCGGATCAGCGGGCATGTTCCTGTTTGCACCCCTGTCGCAGGGCCTCATTGATGCACTCGGCTGGACGGATGCCCTGGTCTGGCTCGGTATGCTGATGCTTGCGCTCCCGGTTCTTGCCATCGCCCTGCGCGGCAACGCAGATTCGGGATTGATTCCGGATATATCGGTCAAACAGTCGGTCGCAGATGCACTCAACCAGGCATTCGGCCACAGGAGCTACCTGCTGCTTACCGCCGGTTTTTTCGTATGCGGTTTCCAGGTCGCTTTCATCACGGCGCATTTCCCGGCCTATATAGGCGATATCGGCATCGAGGCGCGCTACGCGGTTATTGCGATCGCGATGATTGGTTTGTTCAATATCATTGGCTCACTGGCATCCGGATTCATCGGACAGAGATATTCAAAACCCATGTTCCTGTCGCTGATCTATATCGGGCGATCCATCACGATAACCACCTTTCTACTGCTGCCGCAAACGCCGGCGAGTGTCGTGATTTTCTCTATCGTAATGGGCCTGTTGTGGCTGTCCACCGTTGCCCCGACCAATGCCCTTGTTGCGATCATGTTCGGCACCCGTCATCTCGGCATGCTTGCCGGCATCGTGTTCTTTTCTCACCAGATCGGCTCATTTCTCGGAGTCTGGCTGGGCGGATACCTCTATGTGATATTTGGCAGCTATGATCCGGTGTGGTGGCTCGGTGTTGCCCTTGGCCTGTTTGCTGCAATCGTGCACTGGCCGATTCGCGAGGAAAGTGCGCAGCAGGTGGTAATGCGCGCGGCGGAATAGGGCGCAGGTCAACCTGGATGCGAACGACCCAGTATCCGCTGATAGAACAGCCCGATGCCGATTAGCGATGCGCCAAGACCCATGAACGAGAATGCACGCAGGACACCTTCGAGTTCGCGCATGTCGATCAAAAACACTTTCACGATGGTCAGCGTCACGATCGCAGCCGACGCAATGCGCAACGTCCGTGAGTTGGCAAGGGTTCCAGCGGCAAGCAGTCCGACACCGGCCAGAAGCCAGACCAGCGAATAGGTGTATGTCTCTGCCGAATAAGTGACCCGTTCCAGTCCGATTTCGCTGCCCTGGAAATAGCGCCGGATCGTCATGTTGAGCCAAAGGAAACCGGATACTGCGGTGAAAGCCCCGCTTGCAATGCGCAAGTGCCCCACCCACCTGCCTGTGGCATGGGTTGCAGCAAACATATAGGCTACCGTCAGGAGTGCCGGAAGCAGATAGCCAACAGCGACAAGGTTGAATACCAGCCCTCCGACCGGCTCGCCGGTCAAAAGCGGATTGTCGATGGCGCCGGCAAACAGGCCAAAAAGCAATGCCGCTGCAACGGCAAACGCCGAGCCCATCTGGTAGAGAACATCACGCAGAAAGCGGCGCGCCAGCACGGCGCACAACACCGCCGCGGTAAACATCGCCGGGGCATAGGTCAGGCCTTCAGCCATGCTTGTCCTGATTGTGGCGAGATCAGATCCGACGAAGCTGTGGCGCACGGTAAAAACCACCCAGCCTGCCAGGAACAGGAAACACGCCCCGCGCAAAGCCAGAACATAGTGCCACGGGCGTCGTGACCGGGCATAGTTCCAAACCGCTAGTGAAAGCAGCCCCGGGAGCAAATAAGCCAGTGCAAGAATGTTCAAAACCGGCCGGTCGCCCATCAATTCATGGGAGAAAACCGGGTTGAGGAAAACGAAGTGATTGAAGACAGCGGCAACCAGGCCCCCATACCCGACAATCATGGAACCGGCCCGGAAGACGGGACTTGGTGAACGGTCATCAAGTCTGATCAGCGTGAATGAGGCACCAAGAGCCAGCAATGTATAGAGCGACTGTTCGGCAAGCGTATCAGGTCCCCCGGCCTCCAGAACGCCGCCGCTCATGTAATGGCGGGCGAGCAGCGCAAGGCCGACGAGAAACTGCGTAACCGCAAAACCCTCCATGAAACGCAACGGCACCGGTGTATCAATCTTGCGAAACATTATTGCGCAGGCGGCAAATGCCGCCGCCGGAACGCCGTGTCCCGCCAATATCCAGTTGAAAACCGGCGTGGCAGACAACAGATCCGGATCGGCGATCGCCGGATTGAGCGGTATCCGCAGGAAGATGATCGCACCAAATGCCACGGCCAGCCAAGGAATGACCGCGTGGATGGTGCGTAGCGACAGCCAGCCCAAAACCAGAACCACCGCGCCCAGAACGATGGCTGTCCATGCGGGCGTTGTCAGCAGATGGATGGCGGCAGCCAGAAACGCGGCACTACCGGCCAGCATGACCGCCGACCCGCTCAGCAGCGGCAGTGTTGCATCCTCGCGCCGGGCAATCCACAGACCGCTGACCGAATATGCAGCCGCAGCGCCGATGCCGGCTAATCCGTAGGTCGTATCGATGTTGAGATCGGCAAACAGGAAAACGGACAGCCCGTAGGCGGCAATCGCGGCGATGATAGCCGACAATGTCCATGCGATCGCAAGCAGCCGGTTGTTGGGATCACGCTCTGCGGAAAACGAGGCAAGCACGAAATACAGTGCCGACAGGGCAACTGCAAAGCCGACATAGCGCGATTCTGGAGCCGGCGCATCGGTGGAATTTGCCACTCCGATACCATCCCGGAAAAACACGATATGGGCCAACCCGTTTGCGGCAAAACTGCCCAGCGCTGCCAACGCCAGCACAAGGCCTGCAACAATGGCGGCGGCTGCCACATCCTTCCAGGCGGTAAATCCGAGCAACAATGCGATCATGATCAGCACGACAAGGCTCATGGAAAACTCTGCCCAGCCATGGCGGACCACCATCGCCAGTGCGACGAGCGTTACCATCGTAACCGCGGCATGGACCGGCAGGGCTGGCCGGCTGGTGAAGCGGGCCAAAAATGTCGGTTCGCCTTGCCTGTCGTGGAGCCAGATCAGGGCAACCGAACCCAACATCAGCACACATGCATAGAGCGGCTGGTAGGCGGAAAAACCAACATCCGGAAAGGCCGTGACCGGCAGAACCCATAAAAAGGTACCGGCCAGGGCAGCGGCCGCAATCCACCCGGTTTTGCGATATCTGGCAAGGGCCGTGGACGCCACGAGGATGACGCCCAGGTAGCTGAAGAGTATCCAGATACTGGATTCATTACTGTCGACCAGAGCAGGCGTAGCGAATGAACCAACGAGGCCGAGTGCGGCCAATGAGGACCCGTGGAGCAGCGACAACATGATCGTGGCGATCGACATCATGGCGAGAAGCACGAATGCTGCCGCAGGACCAATAAACCCGAAAAGGTTGTGCGCAGCATAAATGACGCCAAAGAGAATGGCGGCGCCTGCTGCCGTCAGGATCGCGGGCACCTGCGCGGCGCGATCACCGGCAAATTCGATCCGGACATCGCGTCGGCGAATGTATTCGCCGACGATCATGGAACCGGCACCGGCAACCGTGGCCATCAGGATGCGGACACCGGGACCGAACACGCCGCGTTCTATCGAGTATTTGACGAGGAACAGCCCGCCCAAAGCAAATGCAAGGCCGCCAATCCAAATGGCCCAGCGCGAGCCGATTGTTTGTTCAAGGTCCCTTGGTTCACGCCCGCTGCCGGATTTTACGGGTGGCGGCATACTGCCGCTCCCGTCAGCCCCGTCCTGCAACGGAGCCGGCTGTGCGCTTGGAGCTTCCGGTTTTATCCAAGGTCCGGGATGTTCACTTGCGGTTTCCTGGTCCTTCCACGGTCCCACCGGTTCGGCGGGGGTGGGTCCGGCGCCGGGCTTTGCTTTTTCGGCAAGCGTCTCGGCGCTCTTGATCGACGGCACTCCGGTGCGGCTTGCCTGCACCGATCCTGCCGTTTCGCGGTCCGTATCCGTATCAGGCGCCTGGCTGGCGGTGCCCGCAAATTTCAGCAACTCGCTTTCGAGACGTGCGGCACGCGATTCAAGCTTGTCTATCCGGCTCTTCAGATAAACCAGTGCAATCACAAAAAAGAGCGCCAGAATATAAGACAGTTATGTAACCTTCCCCGCACCGATCGACTTGCCACAGAATCGACCCTGCAAATATACCTCGCCGGTCGGTCATGTAAATCATTCCACGGCGGCGCTGGTTCTATAGGAAATAGCGGCTATTTACCGATTGGATAGATTGCACAGGTTTCCGTGCCGAAAGCCAAAACCTTGCCATTTCTGTCGACCAGTTTGGCTTCCGATACCGCAATAGTCCTGCCGCGGTTGATCACAACGCCGCGTGCCTCGACCTCGCCGGTCTGCGGTGTGATCGGGCGGATAAGATTGACCTTGAATTCTACCGTGCCATAGCCCTCTCCCTGTGCAAGCGTGGAATGGACACAGCAACCCAGCGCAGAATCCAGGATCGTCGCCGCCCAGCCGCCGTGAACCGCTCCCATCGGGTTCAAGTGGCGTTCGCCGGGCATACCGCGAAATACGCATGTCCCTTCTCCCACTTCGGCCAGGACAAAGTTCATCCGCTGGGACATGGCCGGTGCCGGATATTCTCCGGCAATCATGCGCTTGAGGAGAGACAGACCCGATTGGCCAAGTGCTTCTTCGCGTGGAATTTGTCCAAATCCGCGCGGTACGGTTTGCCCGGGGTAAACTTCGTTCTCGCTCATGATGCCTGTGTTCCAATTTGTCTCGAGATCAGGCGGCCAGCTTGTGCCGCCCGCAAGAAGGCGCCGCGGGATTGCGGTTCCTTCAGTCCACGCGGTTCATAAACGTGGCGTGTGAAAAAATAGCCGGTCAGCGCGAACGCTTCGTCAAGCGCCTGGTCGTCGGGCCGGATTCCCGATCCCCGCTGCAGGAAACGGGGCAGAGGCAGCAGCCTGTCTTTCCAGGCTTCCCCGGCTTCGACCGAGACAGCACGGCCGCTCTTTGGCGAGACAAATGCGAGATTGCCGGTGCTGCCGGTGGCAGCGCAGCGTTCCAGATCGAGACCGAACCCGAGTTCGTCGAGCATGGCAACCTCAAAGCGGACCAGAAGCTCGGCTGCCGCCGCCGGATCATCAAGCAGACCCAATGTGGCGGTCAAGACATCAAACAGGCGGCGATGCGGATCGCGCTCCGGCAAAAGGCGCAAATGGGCGGCGATGACCTGCAAACCATGCATGGCGACGGCACTGTCAAGCAGCCTGGCCGCGTTCATTGCCAATGGTTCGACCTGGTAGGTGCCGAGATGTTCGTCAAGGCGGGCGCGCCAGACCAAGTCGACCTGATTTCCCGCTTGCAATACGGGGCGCATCCGCCGCGAGCGGCCACCACGCACCAGTCCGAGATGACGGCCGTGCTCAACGGTCATGCATTCGACGATTGCGCTGGTTTCGCCGTGTCTGCGGGTTCCCAGTATGATTCCCTGATCATGCCATTCCATGACATGAACATTCACGTGTCAGGCGGGGAATTCAAGCCCCATCTGGCGGTAGCGGTCCGGGTCGTCCCCCCAGTTTCCACGCACCTTGACAAACAGGAACAGGTGTACCGGCTGATCAAGCATTTCGGCTATCTCCAGCCGCGCCGCCCGGCCTATCGCCTTGATCGTTTCTCCCTTGTGACCGAGAACGATCTTTTTCTGGCTGTCACGTTCAATGTAGATGACCTGCTCGATACGTACTGAACCATCCTTTTTTTCCTCCCATCGCTCTGTTTCAACGTGAGATGAATAGGGAAGCTCTTGGTGAAGCCGGAGATACAGTTTCTCACGGGTGATTTCGGCTGCAAGCCGGCGCACCGGAAGATCCGATATCTGGTCTTCCGGATAAAACCACGGCCCTTCCGGAACGGCATCTGCAAGCCAGGACAACAGGTCCTGGCAACCCGAACCGGTCAGCGCCGATATCATGAATGTCCTGGTGAAATCGCCAAGCCCATTGGCTTCGGCGGCCAATGCCAGCAAAGTCTCGCGCTTGACCGTATCAATCTTGTTGAGTGCCAGAACCTTGGGCTGCTTGATCGCCACCAGCGTCTCGAGCATGGTGCGTGTGTCGTCACCAAGGCCGCGTTCCGCATCGACCAGTGCCACGACCAGGTCGGCGTCGCGGGCCCCGCCCCATGCAGTTGTGACCATTGCCCGGTCGAGCCTGCGCCTGGGCTTGAAAATGCCCGGTGTGTCGACAAACACGATTTGCGAACGCCCGGTAACCGCAATGCCGCGAATGATCGAGCGTGTGGTCTGCACCTTATGGGTGACAATCGAAACCTTGCTGCCAACAAGCTGGTTGAGCAGAGTCGACTTGCCGGCGTTGGGAACTCCAATCAGGGCAACAAAACCGGCCCTGGTCGGCAAGGTCGGCGAACCGGATTCACCCATTTTCATTCCCATCGGCGTTCCAGACATTCTCGCGCAACAGGATCTGTTCGGCCGCCGCCTGCTCGGCTTCCCGTTTTGAGCGGCCACGCGCTGTCGCAGGCGCGGCCCCCTCCGCTATCACCGTGACGGTAAAAAGCGGTTCATGGTCGGGGCCCTCGCGACGAATAACATCATACTCCGGCGCTTTTGCGCCGTTGCGATGCGCCCATTCCTGCAACTCGGTTTTGGCATCGCGGCGTGCTGGACCTGCCGCCTCGGCAAGCGGTTTCCAATGACGTTGGATGACCGGGCGCACGGCAGCCAGTCCGCCTTCAATATAGATTGCCGCGATCAACGCCTCGAGTGCATCGGCGCGCAGGTTGGTGCCTTTGCGGCCCCGCGTCGACTTGACATCGCTGCCGGTGCGGATAATCCCGTCTAGACCAATATCGCCGCCGATCACTGAAAGTGTCTGGGCGTTCACCAGCGCATTCAGGCGCACCGAAAGCTCGCCCTCGTTGGCATCCGGGAAAAGTTCGAAAAGCAATTCGGCAACTGCAAGGCCCAATACCCGGTCACCGAGGAACTCTAGCCGCTCGTAATCAAAGCCGTGCTGCGCACGCGCCGAAGCGTGGGTCAGCGCGCGATCAAGCAGTTCAGTGTTTAAAAAGCGGTAGCCGAGACGCTCTGCGAGCGTTTCCGCGAGGGCATTGACCTGTCTGCCGGCCGAGGTGCCCATCAGTTGACCCAGGTAAAGATCCGCGAACCGCGTACGTCGCCCGGCCACTTCCATATTTCGATCGGGCTAGTGCCGTCGGCAATGGAAAAGAAGATTGCATTGGCCCGACCGACAAAATTTTCAAGCGGCACGAAGCCAACATTGGAAAAACGGCTGTCAGTCGAGTTGTCGCGGTTGTCACCCATCATAAAGAAATGTCCTTCCGGAACGACGAACTCCCGGGTGTTATCGCTCAATCCCGTGGGGGTCAGGTCAAGAGTGTCGTAGCTGACGCCGTTTGGCAGGGTTTCGCGAAAGACATCAACGGGGTGGTTCTCTTCGGTGATGTCGAAATTGTCGATCTGGCCAACCTTTTCCCGTTTGACGGGGACATCGTTGATATGAAGGACCCCGTCGCGCATCTGAATGCGGTCGCCTGGAAGGCCGATCACCCGTTTGATGTAGTCGATGCGCGGATCGCGCGGAAGCTTGAATACCGCGACATCGCCGCGCTCCGGGTCGGATCCCCATATGCGGCCGGAAAAAATATTCGGAGAAAACGGCAGGGAGTTTTTTGAATAGCCGTAGGCCCATTTCGTGACGAACAGGTAGTCGCCTTCCAGAAGGGTCGGACGCATCGAACCTGACGGGATGGAGAATGGCTGGAACAGCAGGGAGCGTATGACAATAGCAATCAGGACAGCCTGAATGATGACGCTGATAACCTCACCTATGCCGCCAGACTTTTTTTCGGTTTTTTCGGCCACGTTCATATTTTCCTCGCTGAATTTCGCATTCCTCATAGCGGCTTGCGCGCCCGGGGGCAACGCGCGCACGCATTCAATTCAACCAACCGGAAAACTGCGTTCAGTTCGTGGCAGCTGGAATTGCCTCTATGACGACAAATGCTTGCGCTAGCGGGAAATCATCGGTGATTGTCACATGAATGACCGGTGCATGCCCGTCGGGCATAATCAGTGCCAGGTGTCTGGCAGCACCATTTGTCAAATTCATTGTCGGCTTGCCACCCGGCAGATTGACCACGCCCATGTCGCGCCAGAACACGCCCCTCGATATCCCAGTTCCAAGCGCTTTCGAACAGGCTTCCTTTGCAGCGAACCGTTTTGCATAGGATGCCGCACGCTGCTTGCGCCTCTCGGATTTGATTTGTTCGATCTCTGTGAAAACCCGTTCGACGAACCGGTCGCCGAACCGTTCCAGTGAGCGTTCGATACGCCGGATATCTATAAGATCGCTGCCAAGGCCAATGATCATGATCTAAGTGCCGCGTTACCTTTCATGGCATCGTTTCTTTGTTGGCGCAGCGCCCGCCGCTTTGCACGTTGGGTCAGGAGCTTGCGCCGCTTTTCGCGAAACGCCATTGTTGCCCATCGTGTCAGGATATAAAATGCCAGAGCAAACACAATGCCGATCGGAACCGCACCAATTGTCATCGGTTTGATTACCGGCTCCCACAACTGCAAAAAGTCCATGTGCCAAAGCGTTCGGCCAAGATCGATCGGAGCGCCCTCTCCGGTAATGCTGCCGGTCATGAGAAACCGGCCGGTCTCCAGCGTTGCTCCCCAGATAAAGGGGAAAGTTACCGGATTTCCAACGCCGGTTCCAAATGCAGCGGCAAGAACATTGCCGGCGATCGCATATGAAATAACCGCCGCTATGATAAAATGGAATCCTAGGAATGGCGTGAATGATGCAAAGACGCCGGCAGCCACACCGGCTGCAACGGCATGCGGGGTGGCATGCAGGCGCAGAACACGCTTGGTAAAGTATCGCAGCGATCGGGCAAACGAACGGCGCGGCCACAGGAATGTGCGGATTCGCTCCTTGAAGTCGGCTGGTTTGCGTCGCCTGAAAAGCATTTACTCGTCCTAGCAGAATAACGCCGGCATCCGCTAGCGCACCTTAAGTCGAAATGTTCCGCATTACCGGTTAAATTTTGCTTTGAGTTTCAGCAAGATGTGGAAAAAGTATGACGCGGGAAAATCGCCTGTCACAGGTTCCTGCTTCCGGGTTTCACGGGTGGTAATGCGGCCAGTTCCGGAGGCAGGCGGTCTGCCGGATAAGCGGGAATTTCGTACTCGGCCAATGCAATCAGCGGCACGCCTACATCAGCGTTGCCTGCAGAGCGGTCAACGATGCAAGCCGCTGCGGCAACCTCGACGCCAATCGCATTCATGCAGTCAACTGTCTCGCGGATCGACAATCCTGTCGTGACGATATCCTCCACGACAACCACGCGCGATCCCGGCGCGACTTCAAAACGCCGCAGACTGAACTTTCCGTCGACCCTCTCGACCCAGATTGCCGGCGGACCCAGATGCCTGGAGGTTTCATATGCCGGGATGATGCCGCCAACAGCCGGGCCGACGACATAGTCGATCTTGCCGGGCACTTCGCTACCTATCTTTTCGGCTAGCGCCTTGCACAGTTTTTCAGTTTTATCCGGATACATGAAAACGCGTGCTTTCTGCAGGAAAACGGGGCTTCTCAATCCGGACGTCAAGATGAAATGGCCTTCCAGGATTGCCTTCGCGTCGCGGAAGATCGACAATACCTCATCCGTATTCATACATTTTTCCTTATCCGTTTACGCGCCGGGCGCTGTTTACCGATCCGATGTTGCGCAATTGCCCAAGCAGCCGGTTGAGGTGCTTGAGGTCCCAGACCTCAAGATCGATCTGCATTTCGGTGAAATCCGGCGCAGTGCGGACCATCGACAGGGAATGGATGTTGGCGTCGTTGGCGGCGATCACTTCCGTAATTTCAGCAAGGGAGCCCGGTTCGTTGATTGCGGTCACATTGATCCGCGCACCAAAACGTTCCTTCCTGTCGGGGTCGGTATCCCAGCGGACATCAATCCACCGGTCCGGCTGGTCGTCGTAAGCAGTCAGTGCGGGCGACTGTATCGGATATATGGTAATGCCCGAACCCGGCTGCACTATGCCGACAATACGGTCGCCGGGAACAGCCCCTTCCGGCGCAAACCGAACCGGAAGATCGTCACTTGCGCCACGGATCGGCAACGCGGCTTCCTGCTTCTTGTGGCGGTCCTTGCGCGACGATCCGCGCCCCGGGATGCGGAAAATCATGCCCGCCGCATTTCTAAGATTGAACCAGCCTTCGTCACGCGTTGCCTTGGGCGTTGCCGCGCGTTCCTCCTGATGTTCGGGATAGACTGCGCGCAGGACATCTTGCGACGGCAATTCGCCACGCCCAACTGCCGTCAGAACATCATCGACGTCCTTGCGTGCCAGGCGGTGCAGGACGGCCTTCAGCTTGTCCTTGTCGAATGGTTTTTCTGCCCGGTCGAAGGAGCGTTCGAGGATGCGCATGCCAAGGCCAGAAAACTGCTTGCGAAGTGCTGCTTTCGTGGCACGGCGAATGGCCGAGCGTGCCTTGCCGGTAACGACAACAGATTCCCAGGCCGATGGTGGTACCTGCGTCTTTGAGCGCACGATTTCCACCTCGTCGCCGTTTTTCAGTTCAGTGATCAGCGGCATGATGCGTCCATTGACCTTGGCACCGACACAGGTATCGCCGACATCGGTGTGAACGGCATAAGCAAAATCGATCGGCGTCGCACCCCGCGGCAATGCTATCAAGCGGCCCTTGGGCGTAAAACAAAATACCTGATCGTGGAACAATTCGAGTTTGGTATTGTCGAGGAAATCTTCCGGATTATCCCCTTCGGCCAGGGATTCGATGGTCCGGCGGAGCCAGGCATAGGCATTTGTTTCCCGGATGGCATCGGGGTTGCGGGCGGTGTATCCGCTGCCATTATCCTTGTAGAGTGAATGGGCGGCGACGCCGTAGTCAGCGACACGATGCATGTCCTCGCTGCGTATCTGCAGCTCGACCCGCTGGCGCGACGGCCCGACGATCGTCGTGTGGATCGATCGGTAGTCATTCTGTTTGGGCGTTGAAATATAGTCCTTGAAACGACCCGGTACCGTATTCCAGTTGGTATGGATCACACCCAGGGCGCGGTAGCAGTCTTCGGCAGTGGGTACGACAATGCGGAATCCGAATATGTCTGATAACTGCTCGAATGACAGCGCCTTTGCTTCCATCTTGCGGAAAACGGACCAAGGCTTCTTTTGCCTGCTTTCAACCTTGGCAGTGATTCCCTTTTTCTCAAACAAATCGGAAAGAGCCGTCTCTATCTCGGCGACAATGCCCGAGTTTTTCTCCTGCAGTTCGCGCAGCCTTTCGGTAACCGTCCGGTGGGCTTCGGGATTGAGCGTACGAAATGCGAGTTCTTCCAGCTCTTCACGCATGCCCTGCATACCCATGCGGCCGGCCAGCGGCGCATAGATATCCATTGTTTCCTCCGCGATACGCTCGCGCTTGTCGGGCGGGACATGTTCAAGTGTGCGCATGTTGTGCAGACGATCCGCCAGCTTGACGAGAAGAACGCGGATGTCGTCCGAAATCGCAAGCAGAAGCTTGCGCAGGTTTTCAGCCTGTGCCGCCTTCTTGGACACCAGGTCGAGCTTGTCGATCTTGGTCAGACCCTCGACCAGCTTGCCCGTCTCGGGTCCGAACATCTCGTCGATTTCCTGGCGTGTGGCGGATGTGTCCTCAATGGTGTCATGCAGCAGCGCCACTGCGATTGTCGCCTCGTCGAGATGCATGTCCGTTAGAATTGCGGCAACTTCGAGCGGGTGCGAGAAATAGGGGTCGCCAGACGCACGGGTCTGATGGCCGTGTTTCTGCATCGAATAAACGTAGGCCTTGTTGAGCAGCGCCTCGTCAACATCGGGCTTGTAGCGTTGGACACGCTCCACAAGCTCATACTGACGCATCATCGGCCGGCTCCGCAGAAAACGTGCTGGTAAAAATCAATCATGCGCCGCACATAATGCACGACGCATGACAAAGATAGTTACGAATAGCGCCCTGCGATAGGCCTGTAACGTCCAATGGGCTAGAAATCGTCACCTTTTTCCGGCGCAACCAGTCCCTCAATGCCGGCCAAAAGCTCATCTTCAGACATGCGATCGAAATTGGGGGCATCTTCCTGCTGGTTGTCAGCAGATTCCGGAGACGCAGAATCGCCCTGGCTGATAAGTTCCGGCTCATCTGCTTCGGGCTCGTCGACTTCGACATGTTTCTGCAGCGAATGGATGAGATCTTCGCGCAGATCACCCGGTGAAAGCGTCTCTTCTGCGATTTCACGAAGTGCGACGACAGGGTTCTTGTCGTTGTCACGATCAATCGTGATATCTGCGCCCTGCGAAACCAGGCGGGCACGATGCGCTGCCAACAATACGAGATCAAATCGGTTGTCGACCTTGTCAATACAATCTTCAACGGTAACGCGGGCCATGGACTGCCCCTTTCATGCGTAGCGGTTTCCGGAATTCGAGCTGCATCTAGCGCAGGACAGCCGGGATTTCAAGCATTTCGAACAAATGGCCCCATTTATTGCCCAGACAACCGGCAAACGCCTCATTTCCCACAAAATTGTGCGGTGATGTCGGCATTGTCCGCAACCGGGTAATCACGGAGTGTATTTTTCAACTACTGTGTGTATGCGCCTTGGTGGCCCGGAATTTTTTTGCCGGTGAACGAATTTCAAAAGACTCATTTTATCAAGGGATATTGCGATGTTTGATCCGAGAGAAAAAATTGCCCTGTTCATAGACGGCGCCAATCTTTACGCCGCATCCAAGGCCCTGGGCTTTGATGTCGACTATCGCAAATTGCTGTCGACATTCCACAAACGCGGCTATCTGTTGCGTGCCTACTATTACACCGCGCTTGTTGAGGATCAGGAATATTCGTCGATCCGCCCGCTGATAGATTGGCTTGACTACAATGGCTATCGGGTCGTCACCAAGCCGGCCAAGGAATTCACCGATTCGGCGGGGCGCAGGAAAATCAAGGGAAACATGGATATCGAACTGGCCGTCGACGCACTGGAACTGGCCGACACGGTCGATCATTTCGTCATCTTTTCGGGAGATGGCGATTTCCGCAGCCTTACCGAGGCGCTGCAGCGCCGTGGCCGCAAAGTCAGCGTGGTATCGACCATCTCCTCACAACCGCCGATGATTTCCGACGATCTCAGGCGGCAGGCGGATTATTTCATTGATCTCCAGTCGCTCAAGGCCGATATCGGCCGTGATCCGTCCGAGCGTCTACCGCGAAGAGAAGACTACGAGGACGAGGAGGAAGGTTTTGAGGACTGAACGGGCGTTTGAGCCGCCTCATGAGTGTGGCTTGTGTCCCCGGCTCCACGACTTCATTTCCGAATGGCGCGTCAAGAAACCGGAATGGCACA
>JAHEGF010000019.1:21911-22657 GCA_024645155.1 Phyllobacteriaceae bacterium
GCCGGCCGTTTACCGGCGACTACGCCGGCGAGTTGCTCTACGGTACTATGAAAAAGTTCGGGCTGACCAAAGGCACGTTTGACGCCCGACCGGATGACGGATTGGAACTTGTCGAAACAGCGCTTACCAACGCGGTGCGCTGCGTACCGCCGGAAAACAAACCGGTTGCTGCGGAGATCAACACCTGCCGGCAATTCCTGACCGAGACGATAGCGCGATTTGCAAACCTCAAAGCCATTGTCACGCTCGGGAAAATCTCCCACGATTCGACCGTGCGGGCATTGGGCGGGCGGGTTTCTTCGCATCCGTTTGGGCACAATCGCGTCACTGCCTTGGGTGGTGTGCATCTGTTTTCCAGTTACCACTGTTCGCGTTACAACACCAATACCGGACGCCTGACCAAAGACATGTTTGTCAAGGTTTTCAAGGATGTGTCCGATTTTCTGGCGGATTAGATTCAACGCAGTCAGCGCCTAGTTCAGCCGCGTTCCTTCATCAGCCGTGCTTTCTCGCGGTTCCAGTCACGCTTCTTTTCGGTTTCACGCTTGTCATGCAATTTCTTGCCACGCGCGATTGCCAGAAGCAGCTTGGCGCGACCGCGGTCGTTGAAATACATCTTGAGCGGCACCATAGTCATGCCTTCACGTTCGATCGCTGCGGCCATGCGGGCGATTTCGCGTTTGGAAAGCAGCAACTTGCGGCGGCGGCGCGGCTCGTGATTGTTTCGGTTGCCCTGAAGATATTCG
>JAHEGF010000192.1 GCA_024645155.1 Phyllobacteriaceae bacterium
TGGCTGCTGGCGATGCGCCGTTTCGTCGGCCAGACGGATAGCCTCGGCAATTGGGTCGTCATTGTCCTCGGCGACGACGGCGGTTTTTTCAACAGCCGGCGCTGCCGGGCGTGCAGGTTCGGCCATCGGGGCCGCGGCAGCTGCAGGTTGATCGCGTCGTACGCTCTGCCGAATTTCGATCGGCGACGAACTGATGTCGGAAGCCAGTTTGTCGATGCCGGTCGCAACAACTGCGACGCGGATCACGCCTTCGAGCTCCTCGTCGAATGTCGCGCCAAGTATGATATTGGCTTCCTGGTCGACCTCCTCGCGAATACGGGTCGCGGCTTCGTCTACTTCAAACAGGGTCATGTCGCGGCCACCCGTAATTGAGATCAACAGGCCCTTGGCACCTTTCATGGATGTTTCGTCCAGCAACGGATTGGATATCGCTGCTTCTGCCGCTGCCATTGCACGGCCTTCTCCGGAGGCCTCACCGGTGCCCATCATAGCCTTGCCCATTTCGCGCATGACCGAACGCACATCGGCAAAGTCCAGGTTGATCAGGCCTTCCTTGACCATCAGATCGGTGATGCAGGCCACCCCGGAGTAGAGAACCTGGTCAGCCATGGCGAAAGCGTCGGCGAATGTCGTCTTGTCGTTGGCAACCCGGAACAGGTTCTGATTGGGTATGACGATCAGCGTATCAACGCATTTTTGCAGTTCTTCAATGCCCAGTTCGGCAGTTTTCATCCGCCGCTGGCCTTCAAACGAAAATGGCTTGGTGACAACGCCTACGGTCAGTATGCCCTTTTCACGCGCGGCCTGGGCGACAACCGGAGCCGCACCGGTACCAGTCCCTCCACCCATTCCGGCTGTCACAAAACACATGTGCGTACCGCTCAGGTGATCAAGGATCTCATCAATGCATTCTTCCGCCGCTGCACTTCCCACTTCGGGTTGCGATCCGGCGCCAAGCCCCTCGGTAACGTTGGCTCCAAGCTGTATCAGCCGTTCGGCCTTGGACATGGTTAAAGCCTGGGCATCGGTATTGGCAACAACAAACTCGACACCTCGCAGGCCTGCCGAAATCATGTTGTTGACTGCATTTCCGCCGCCGCCGCCGACACCGAAAACAGTAATTTTGGGCTTAAGCTCGGTAATGTCCGGCTTTTGCAAATTGATGGTCATTGTCATGGTCCTTTTCGCCGTTATCGCCGCATCGCCATGGCGGCAATTGATGGAACTTGCGTCCCGTTTTCTAGAAACTCTCTTTCAACCACTGCCCCATACGCGCCAGCCCGCCGGTCCCCGTCATGCGAACACGTGCGCCGGATGAACGAGGCTGACGTTCAAATCCGGCAACTTGCGGATAGATCAACAATCCGACAGGCGTCGAAAACGCGGCGTTTTTTGCTGCTTCTGGCAATCCCGCGATACCAAGCGGCCTGCCGAGCCTCACACTGCGTCCCAGGATGCGCCGCGCGACTTCCGGCGTACCGGATAGCTGACTTGCACCGCCTGTCAGGACAACGCGTTTGCCCACAACGGAAACAAAATCCGATTTGTTCAGGCGATCGCGGACAATTTCCAGGGTTTCCTCAACCCGGGCGCGGATGATACGCGTCATCATGGAACGCGGCACCTGCTGAGGTTGGCTGTTGTCGCCTTCGCCGATAGAAGGAATCGAGACAATATCCCGGTCATCGGCGACACTTGGGAGCGTCGATCCGTGCATCACCTTGAGCCTTTCGGCGTCTTCAAGACGGGTGGACAGCCCGCGCGCCAGATCCATGGTCACGTGATTGCCGCCTACCGGTACCGAGTCGCCATGCACAAACCGGCCTTCATGAAAAATCGCGATTGATGTCACCCCGCCGCCCATGTCGATACAGGCCGCACCCATTTCGGTTTCGTCACCGACCAGCGCAGCAAGCCCGCTCGCATACGGTGTGGCCACCATGGTATCGACCGAAAGATGGGCACGGTTGATACAAAGCTCGAGGTTGCGTAACGGTGCCGCGTCTCCTGACAGCACATGCATGTCGACGCCAAGAATCTCGCCGATCATGCCGCGCGGATCACGGATACCGTGTTCGCCATCCAGCGAATAACCGACAGGCAGCGCATGCACGACCTGGCGTTCGGAATGCATTGCGCGGCGGGTCCCTTCCGCAAGCACGCGATTGACGTCGGAAGACTTTGCTTCGTGGCCACCGAGATTGATAGAAGCGGAAAACGTTTCGCTGGCGAGCCTGCCAGCCGAAATGTTGACAATCATTGATTCAACCGTCAATCCGGCCATGCGCTCGGCGGAATCCACCGCCAACCGGATCACCTGCTCGGCGCGTCCCAGGTCGACAACAACACCAGACTTTACGCCTGCTGATCTCTGGTGACCAATGCCGACAATTCTTGCTTGATGGGTCCTGCCCTTCAATTCCTCGCTGCCATCGCGCGGGCGCAGTTGCGCAATCATGCAGCACACCTTGCTGGTTCCGATATCGAGAACGGTAATGGTACCCGATCTCCAGCCAGACCTGTCCGGAGCGGCGCGGAAATAGCTCATATGCGCTTTCCCTTGCCCGACACGGATTCCATGCGCTGTTTCATGGCGGCGTTGCGATGGGTTACCGCCTGTGGCGACAGCTTCAAAACCAGACGGTCCGGAACGCGCAGGTCAACCACGGTGACATCGCGTGAAAGCAAACCGTGCTTGCGGTCGAGTTCAAGGATCTGCAGGAGCGCCGCTTCCGATCCATGCTCCGGCAACCGCAGAGTCAGGCCGTTTTCAAGCCGGATATCCCACCGCCGGTCAGCGACCCGGATATAGCCTTTGGCGCGGGCGGCAATTTTCGGGAACCGTTCCACCTCATCGAGAATGGCAGCTGCTTTCTGCGCTGCTCCGTATCCAACAACCAGCGGCAAGCGGGCAAACTTGCCATCTTGAAAGTCGGTAATCGGTTCACCGGCCTTGTCCACCAGCGACAACCTGCTTCCGTGCTGCCAGATTGCATACGCCTTGCGCTCGGTAATCGTTATCTGAACCCTGTCGGGATAAATCTTGCGGACGCTGGCGCTACCGACCCACGGCAATTCGGCGATCCGGTCGCGTGCGGCAACACTGTCAAAGCCGATCAGCGAAGTGCCGCCGTCCAGTCCGAGCTGTCCCAGTATGTCGATTTCCGATGTTTCGGATTGACCGGAAATCCGGACATCATCGATTGCAAACCCGGACGCCGCGGTAATTGATTTGACTACTGCGGGAGTGTGGGCGCCAAGCACCATCCCGTAAATTCCGGTAGCTGCAAAAAGCAGAGCCATGGCAAGCTGGAACGGGTATCGCGGCAAGGACGCTTCGCCCGCCAGCAAACGGCGTGTCATCCGCACCGGGCGTCGCAACAGGCGCGGCACCACGATACGCGGAGCTGCGTCTTTCACGTTTTGCTTCCTGCCAGTCCCTGGCGTCATCGCAAACACGATGCGTCCTCCACCATCCAACGTAACAATTCACCAAACGAGTGTCCCGCTTGTTCGGCGATCTCTGGCACAAGTGACGTCGGTGTCATGCCGGGTTGCGTGTTGATCTCCAGCCAGATGACTTCGCCATTTTTAGAAAAACGGTCGTCGTACCTGAAGTCCGAACGCGTAACGCCCCGGCAACCGATCACTTGGTGTGCCTTCAACGACAGTGTCTGTATTTTTTGGTAAATATTTGGTGAAATTTCTGCCGGACAGACGTGCTTTGAGCCTCCTTCGGCGTATTTTGAATCAAAATCGTAGTAATCATGCCCGACAGGTATGATTTCGGTGACACCAAGGGCAACGCCACCCATAACCGTGCAAGTCAGTTCCCGGCCGTGAATGTAGCGTTCGACCATCACCGTGTCGCCATATTGCCACTCATCGGACGTGATGATCTGCGGCGGATGGCTCTGGTCTTCCTTGACGATGACAATGCCGAAACTGGACCCTTCGCAAACCGGCTTGACCACGTAGGGCGGGTGCATCGGGTGGTCCGACTTGAACTCGTGACGATCCATGACCTTGGAATTGGCAACCGGAATTCCACTCGCCTTGGCAATCTTTTTCGACAGTTCCTTGTTCATCGCCAGTGCCGAAGCGAGTACGCCGGAATGGGTGTAGGGAATTTCGAGGTACTCCAGAACGCCCTGTATCGTTCCGTCCTCACCGAACGGCCCATGCAACGCGTTAAAGGCGACATCCGGTTTCAGTTCGCCAAGAATTCGCGCGACATCCCGGTCGACATCCACACGGGTGACCTTGTAGCCCTCCGCTTCGAGCGCATCCGCGCAAGCCCCTCCCGACGAAAGACTGACCGGACGTTCCGAAGAGAACCCGCCCAACAAAACCGCAACATGTTCCCCGGCCATCGCATTCCCCTCGCGGCGTCACACCACATTGCGTTTCGCAAGGTTGAGTCTGAGTCCCCCAGTGGAACGGCCACCGGTCACTAACCGCCTGATTTGGCGGCGACTCAAATACTGGAAACGCTTTGCGCTAAAGAATCAGAGAGTTGATTCGCTGGCAAGCCCTAATCGGGAGTTGCCGGAGCAAAGAATGTAACAGGTGATGATTTTGCTGTGTTGCGGCCTTACTGCACAAGCCATTCGAAATGGCGCCTCGAAGACTCCAGCATATGTTGCGCACCGGATGGAAACACATGGTCCCGATCACGGAAATAGAGTTTGTCATCGCCAAACGGACGGCAAACCGTCGAGTCACAAAATGCATCGAGGATATCAACATACCGGCTGTTTGGCCGTGAATTGACGGCGGCTTTGACGCCATCGACCCAAGCGGTGCGTGATGCTTCCAGCCCGGCACGCTGCATCGTGCAGTCTTCCCGGCTGATTCCGGCCCGGTCACGCAAATAGACGCATTCCAGCGCCCGGTTTGGAAATCTCGGAACCGGGCCGACAAACAGGATTTTCGTTTTGTCAGGATCGAATTGGTGCAGAATACCGGAAAGCGCCCGATTTGTTTCTTCGTCGGGATTTGCCAAAGAAAAATCCAGGACAACAAATTTCGGCTCTGCCGCGATCGCCTCGCCATAGGGAACTGCCAGATTGGCGCACCGTCCCATTTTTCCAGAGATCCTGGCCTGCGCGGTAAACCAGGCCATTTTGCACCCCCCTCGGGCAATTGTTATCAGCCGGACACCGGTTTGTTTGAAATATCCCGAAAATACACCGGAAAGCGCACCGGCATGGGAATCGCCGATCAGCAATCCGAATTCGCCGTCAAAACAGGTTGCGGGGAGGCTGTCGCCGGTGGACACCATGCACGAACTGATCGCCAAAAGGTCGGCGCCCGTACGGTACTGCCTTTCGAGTGAATGTTCATTGTTCAGATATCCGGCAAAGGTGATCAATCCGCCAATTGCGGCAGCAGCGGCGCATGCGCCAAAAGCCTGGAAAAAAATGCGAGACGGCCGCAATTTGTTCCCCTTGGCCTTGCGCCACCGTTTTACTGGCAGTTCCACGAACCGATAGGTCAGAAAGGCCAGCGCCAGACCGGCTACCCCGCCGCCGAGAAAATCCTGCATCCAATCAGATTCAAGCCTGCCGACACGCAACAGTGACAGGATCGGCCAATGCCACAGATACCACGCATAGGACACCAGGCCGATCCACACGACAGGTTTTATTGAGAAGGCCCTTGCCACCAGACATTTGGGCAAAGACAGCGACGACAGTATGAACAAAACCGCACCCGACACGGGCACGAGTGCCCGCCATGAAGGATAGGCTTCCTTGCTGTTGAACACGAAGACCGCATAGAGGATCATTGCGAGGCCAATCAGCGCCAAGGCTTCGAGAACTATGCGTGGCAGCGCTTTTGTCGCCTTCACGGAAGACGCACCGATCAAACCGCCAAGAATGAATTCCCAGGCACGCAACGGCGTAATGTAGAACGCGGCATTGCGCTCCTGCATGTCCGTCAACAGCACGCAGCCGGCAAACGATACGACGGCCATCGCAAATGCCGCCATAAAAGCCGGACGCCCGAATCTATTGCGTCCGAGTGCGAATATGAGCATCAGGATGAGGGGGACAGCGAGGTAGAACTGCTCTTCAACCGACAGTGTCCACGTATGCAGCAGGGGCTTAAGTTCCGCGCTCGTGTCGAAGTACCCCTGCTCGGAATAAAACAGGATATTGGTGGCCATCAACGGCGCGAGGACAGCGGATTTGGCAAAACTTTCGTAGGCATCCGGGACAAACAGAACAAAAGGCGCCACAAGAAGCACGGCTGCCAGCATGACGAAATAGGACGGCAGTATCCGAAAGGCACGGCGCATGTAAAAGCCGAAAACAGAAAACCGGTCCTGTTCCATTTCGCCAATGATCTGGTTGATAATCAGAAACCCGGATATCACGAAAAACACGTCAACTCCGACAAACCCGCCGGGCAACGCGCCAAAGCCGATATGATAGCCAACGACCGATAGGACAGAGAGC
>JAHEGF010000432.1 GCA_024645155.1 Phyllobacteriaceae bacterium
TCAGGGATCCAAAATCCCGGGGCCGGCCCTGCCCAGGCACGCCGAGGGAAAAAAGGATCAAGAAAGAAGAACCAGGGTGAAGAAATTGGAATGTGAGGAGTGGAACGCCGATAGGGACAGGGGCCCGCTTGCCCGCTTTTATTTTACGGGCCCCTCCAGACGCTCGGGGGTCAGGTCCCCAGGGATCTGAGCCACCTGAAGAGCAAGCCGTTCGGCCAGTCCGCGGTTGAGCTTCCCGAGGGTTTCAACCTCTCCAGCGGCCGCGCTCCTGTTTCCTGAAAGACAGTACACATGACCGAGGTTGTAATGGATCCGGGCCGAAAACGGAAAAGCTGCAGCCCCTTGTTTCAGAGCGTCTATGGATTCCCTATAGAGCCCTTTTATGGCCAGAAGCTCACCCAGAGTGCTGTGGGCCCTCGGGCCTGCCGGCTCCATCCCCAGGGCCTTCCTGGCTGTTAGCAGCGCTTCATCTATCCTGCCCGTGGCGCCCAGGACCCAGGCTTCCATCACGACCAGCCTGCTGTCGTCCCTGCAGGTCTTCATGGCCCATTGAAGCGTTCGCCTGGCATCCTCAAGCCTGTCGTGATCAATATACAGCTTCATCAGGCTCAGGTGACAATCGCTCAGCGCCCTCTCTTTTTCGAGCCCCTTTTCGTAGGAATCTATGGCCATGGACCCTTCGCCCTGGTCCCTGTAGCAGTCGCCCAGGACAAGCCAGGCTTTCCTGCTGCCGTACCTGTTTTCGCCCGCAGCCTTTTTCAGGGTGGCGACGGCAACTTCATAGTCGCCGGCCCAATACTGCGCCAGGCCTTTCAGGTAAAGGCCTGTGCCGCCTTCGGTCCAGAGCCGCTCCCTTTCTTCGGTCCAGGGGAGCAGGGGAAGGATCTCCCCCGAGACTCCGTAGGAGCTGCCGATCCTTTCGGTGGAGACAAGGATCCCGGTGTATTCATCCCCCTCCTGCCGGAGGAGCACCGTGCCGGCGACTTCGCCATTTTCGTTGACCACAGGACTCCCGGCCTCTCCCAGGGGCATCGAAGCCCTGATGTAGAGAAAGGATGCAAGCCCGGGCACTTCCCTTGTCTCCTGGATGACGGCCTTTCGCACCCCTCCTCCCCGGCCGTTCTCGCCGCCGGGCAGCCAGACCTGATCACCCCGTTCAGGCAGTGGCGCTGCCCTGTCAACAAAGGTGAAGCTGTCCGGAACGTGCTCCAGCCTTACGAAAACCAGGCCGGAAGATTCGCTCAGCGGGTTTATCCGATCAACAATGTAACTTACCTCGTCGCCTGTGACCGCCTCGACGAAATATCCTCCCTCGAGCACGGTGACAATGGTGGCGATGTCCCCCTCCGGGCCGTTGAAGAACCCCCTGCCTTCACGCAGCAGGGTGCCTTTCCAGTCATAGGTCCTGATGCGCAGGGTGGCATCCCGCACGCTTTGAGCAGACCCCGACGGAGATCCGCCAGCCTGAGCTGTTCCCAGAGCTGTGAGGAAAAAGATGGAAGCGCATAAATACAGGAAAGGAAACCCCATGGAACGATCGACCACCACATCACCCCCTTGCCCCGTGATCAGGTCGTTCTGGAAACTAATACGGTTCTAATGCTGTAACAGTTACACAAGCGTGGGATTTAGGGCCGGAGATCAGGGTTTCCAGGGCTCAGGTCCGCTCTGACCCTTATGGCAGGAGATCTGATTTTATCAGGTTAGAACGGCCAGGTACCAGAGCCGGGAGGTTCGATCTTTCTTACCTTTTCCTTCTCTCAGTACCAAATGGCCATTTCGAGCCCTTTTGCATCCCTTTCCGGCTCGTCGGGCAGGCAGCCCCCTTCGCCCCGGAACAGGCGCATGGCCGACCAGGCACAGGCATAGGCATCCAGGATGTCGTCCAGGGCGGCATCAGAGGACCGGAACTTCCCCAGCCCCTCTCCCACCTGGAAAAAATACCGCTCCAGCAGAGCCGTCCGCTCCTCGCGGCCCTGGGCCACCTTTTTCCCCGCCTCAGCCGGAGCCAGCCCTGCCAGGACGAAAAAGCTCAGTTCGGGGTGGACCTCCCGAATGCTCCTCTGCAGGTCAGGG
>JAHEGF010000433.1:0-512 GCA_024645155.1 Phyllobacteriaceae bacterium
CCTCCCCCCTTCAGTGAGACTACCAGACAGGATGAATTCAGCCTGCCAGACTGGATGAAGGAACCTTCTTTCAACCCCTCCGATTACACCAGTGAACTACCCCAGATCAGTGAAAACACCGATGCAGACTTACCGGCCTGGGCCCAGCAAAATCCGTTGGAAGTGCGCGGCAATGCACTGCTTCCTGAGGAACCTGCAGCTCCCCCGCAAGAAGAACACGGAGCTGAACCAGGTCCTGAGGGGTTTGCAGAAAACGAACTGACTGGTTACTATGGTGATC
Source organism: Phyllobacteriaceae bacterium (assembly GCA_024645155.1). Lineage (GTDB taxonomy): Bacteria > Pseudomonadota > Alphaproteobacteria > Rhizobiales > Rhizobiaceae > JAHEGF01. Next base: position 281 of record JAHEGF010000433.1, read on the forward strand.
CTGACGATGAAGAAGCTCCTCCAATCAACTGGGGTGATCACGATGATAACCAGAACGATCCTCCGGAGGCTGTCCAAAAGCCACAAGTGACTGCCTTTTTTGATGACCAAGAGCCGGAGCCAGACAAGGAACCGGCCGAAGACGAGCCTGAATGGCTGCGTGATATGGTTGAGGATGACGGAAGCAAAAAGAAACACAAGAAGAAAGAAAAAGCACCCAAAAAGCTGCTTTC
>JAHEGF010000433.1:522-2068 GCA_024645155.1 Phyllobacteriaceae bacterium
AGGGTTGGGGTATGCGGGCTATACCTATCGCGAGCAAATTAAACCTATCATTGATCCTTATTGGTCGCCTGTACTTACCCAGGCCGCCCCGGTGACAAATTTATTGACCCAAGGGGCCCCGCTCACCAACCTGCTGACACCTGATTTCAACGTCACCCCCACCGTTACCAGAACACCTCCCCAGCAGCCCACTCCAGAACCCACCTGGACACCCTCCTCCGGGCAAGGGCCAATCAGCACTCCAGGCCAGTCTGGTGGGGGAGCGGCCGGGCCGATAGCGCCCCCCCTTCCGCTGGATGAAAATATTTTGGCTGCAATGGCCAACCTAGAAGAGCAGGTTCAGGCGGTGCGCAGCCTGCCAGGGCCGCTCAACCTCGAACGGGAGATCCTCTCAACCGATAAGTTACGCCAGATGATGCAAACCAAGCTGGTTGACGAAGCGGCCCTGGCCCAGCAGCCAACAGCCGAGATTGTCCTGAAAGCCCTGGGCTTTATCCAGAACGATTTCGACCTCACCCAAGCAATGCTTAACACCCGCGGGGATGCCGTAGGTGGTTTTTACGACCCGGATTTAAACAAGGTTAACCTGGTCGGCAGCGGTTTTGGGGCGATTGAAAAATACATCTACGCCCATGAATACCTGCATGCCGTGCAAGACGCCAATTTTGATCTGAACAGCCTGGGGCTGTATCCAACCTGCACAAAACCCGCCCAGGCCTGCCTGGCAGTGCGCGCCCTGGTTGAGGGCGAAGCCAGCCTGGCACACCAATTGTGGCTGGAACAAGTCCCCCCCGAAGATGGCCCTGAAGAAATGCGCGACTACCTCGCCCCGGCTACCCTCTTCCCGGACACCACCAACCCGCAATATTTTGGCATGCAGAATACATTCGCCTTCGAATATGGGCTCACCTTTGTCAGCGACCTCTATGAAAACGGTGGATGGAATGCCATCAACCGGGCCTATGCTAACCTGCCCGACACCACCGAACAAGTCATACACCCGGACAAATACCTGCAAAGGGAACAGCCGCTATTCCTGGACCATCCGGACCTCAGCCCGGTCTTCCGGAACAATTGGGAGTTCATCCGCCGGGACTCGCTGGGAGAATGGGATACTTACCTGCTGTTGGCCTACAACGCTTATCCCGACGCCCAAAGACCTGCGCCAGAGGCCCGTGTGGCCGCCGAAGGTTGGGGGGCCGACGAATACCGGGTATATTATGATCCGGTAAACAATGATGTTTTCCTATCCGCCTACTGGATCTGGGATTCTGCGGCCGATGCCAAACAGTTCCATACCGCCTTGCTCCCATCAATTTCCACCCGCTTCGGCAGCACTGAGGTCGATGGCCCCGGCGAAAGCGGGGAATGCTGGTCGCTGGCATTGCAAACCAGCTGTCTCTACCTGAACGATAAGTGGGTGCTGTGGCTTTACAGCGACAACCAGGAGATCCTAGAAGCTGCCAAAGCCAAGTTTACTAAGTTTCCATAACCGGCTGGCACACAATATTCCCGGCCCTGCACTTAAACTGCGGGGCCATTTTTT
>JAHEGF010000193.1 GCA_024645155.1 Phyllobacteriaceae bacterium
GTCCTGTTTCTCGAAGGGAATGGTGGCGTCAAGCAGAATGATGACGACTTCGGCAAACCGGATCGCCCGTAACCCATCGGCAACAGACAGCTTTTCAAGCTTTTCCTGAACGCGCGCCTTGCGCCTCATTCCGGCGGTATCAAACAGCTTGACGGTACGGCCGCGCCAGTTCCAGTCGACGGATATCGAATCACGGGTGATGCCCGCCTCCGGCCCGGTGAGCAGGCGCTCCTCTCCGATCATCGTGTTGATCAGTGTCGATTTCCCGGCATTGGGCCGCCCGACAACGGCAATTCTGAGCGGTTTGCTTTCATCATAGGCCGGAAATACCTCGGCATCGGGGTCATCTATGTCGACGCCAGCAAGGGGCAGATCCGCTGCTTCCTCGATTGCGGTGCCGCGCAGCGCGGTCTCTTCGCCCACCGCCTCAACCATGGCATCTCGCAGATCGGCCATGCCCTCTCCATGTTCGGCAGAAATGGCAATCGGCTCTCCCAACCCCAACCGCCAAGCATCGCCGAGCCCGGAAATCGCAGAGCGCGATTCCGATTTGTTTGCAACCAGCACGATCGGCTTGCCGGATTTGCGGGTGATATCGGCAAAGGTCTTGTCAGCCGGTGTAATTCCACTGCGGGCATCTACCATGAACAGGATCAGATCCGCTTCTTCGATCGCAATCCCGGTCTGGGCGCGCATGCGGTCTTCAAGCACGCCGTGTGCGGCTTCTTCAAGGCCGGCCGTGTCTATGACATTGAAAACGAGATCATACATCCGCGCGTCATGTATGCGCCGGTCGCGCGTAACGCCGGGCGAATCGTCAACGAGGGCGATCTTGCGGCCGACAAAACGGTTAAACAGCGTCGACTTGCCGACATTGGGCCTGCCGATGATGGCAACAACAAAGCTCATCTAGGGTCAGGATGCATCGCCGGAACCGCGCAGCAATTCTGCCATCAATCCAGCGCGCTGGCGCAGGTTGGCCGGCGCCGTGTCATCGGCGATGATCTGCTCGAACAGTGCAAGTGCCTCGGCCGACTTGCCGGTTTTCCAGGCAGACAGGCCAAGCGCCTCACGCGCAGAGTGGCGCAGAGGGCTCAATTCGTTGTTTAACGGCTGCACGCGCTGGGCGACATCCTCGAATGTGCCGCCATCCACCAGCAACAGCGCCGCACGCAGGCTGGCGACATCCTGCATGACCTTCGGTATCGAGGGATCGTTGGCCACTGCATCAAATGCCGACACCGCCGCATCATCGTTTCCCGCCTTTGCCATGACGGCTGCGGCCCTGAAACGCGCGAGTACCGGATAGGCGCCGTATCCGTCCTTTTGCAACTGGTCGAGGATCTCCTGCGCGCCGTCGGTGTCTCCTGCTTCGGAAAGCTGCAACGCCTGCAGGAACTGGTCGCCAGACCGATTTGCCCGGCTTTCGGTCCAGTACTCGTAACCCCGCCAGCCGCCTGTCAGTGCCACAATCAGCACCGCACCGCCGATGATGAACACGCGGTATTGCCGCCACAAAGCATTGAAGCGGTCCTGGCGAAGCTCCTCGTCGACTTCGCGAACAAAACTGTCATCCGACATAATATAAATCCATGCGCAAATGTGCCTTCAGGTGCGCGGTTTTAACGGTTTTTGCGCGCGGCGTAAGGGGTGTAGCACTATTTATTCGCACATTCGCCAATAACAGTTCACACCGCGTAGGGAACGGCACCAAACAACCACACGTGAAGCTTCCAGACAAACAGCCCGTACACAAGGCCACCCACGACAATGGCAGCACTATCCCTGCCGGACCAGGATGTATCCACATTATCGACGGCATCTGCGGGGCGGTTTTTCACCGAGATGCGATCGGCTACGGCCCAGACCAAAAACGCGCCAAAAAGCAGTACCGATGCAAGATCTCCATTGGCAAGCAGATGACCGAAAGCCCACAGCTTGACCGCGAGCAACATCGGATGCTTTACCGCTGCCTTTATCCATCTGGCTTTCAGGTCGGAGGAAACGACAAGGATGAGCGCCGGCAACATCAACGCGCCGTTGACGTGCATCATCCAGGCCGCCGGCTCATACAAGTCGGGGGCAGTCGGCCGTGCCAGGGAATACCCCCAGACAAGAAGACCGAGCCCGGCGAGGGATACAAGCGAATAGACTCCCTTCCATGGGCCCTCGCCCATCGACGCCAATCTTGAGTCGCGCCATTCGGGGGCGAAAATCCGGATCGAATGAATTCCAAGAAACAGGACCAATCCCAGAAGCAGAACAAGCATGACCGCGCGGTCTCCTCAATCGTCAACTACAGCCACAGTGCAATAGCGGCAATATTGAGACTTTGCCACAGCTTGCGCAAATCTGCCTGCACATGTCACATGGTTGCCATGGAGATCGATATCAAGCTGGCGCGCAAACGGCTCGCGGAACGCAAGGCTGACCTGGCCGAGCAATCCGACCTGGCAAATGATGCGCGCAAGCCTGTTGAACTCGACCAGCAGGCAGTTGGGCGCCTGTCACGCATGGATGCCATGCAGCAGCAACAGATGGCGGAAGCCGCCGAGCGGGCGCGCAAGCGGGACATCGTGCGGATTGAAATGGCCGAACGCCGGATCGCCGACGGCGATTACGGATATTGCGCCGATTGCGGCGAGGTTATTCCCGTTGGCCGCCTGGCCATCGACCCCATGGCAGAAAAATGCGTCCGCTGCGCCGGTCGCTAGGCCACGCTAGGCATCAGGCGCAACATGGCGGACCCTGATACCGTCCTCGCTTGCCGCAAGATTGCCGTGAACATCGAGCCATTCCCGGTCGATTGCCGGCAATTCCTGGCCGGTCATTGCTGCCTCGAATGCCTTGAGGCGCTTGTGGATGGAAAGCAGTTCGACGATCGTTCCCCATGAATTGACGAGATACTGGAACGAACTGGAAACCTGGTTGAAGGCGGATTGAATCTGCTGGAACAAGCCGAATGTTATCGCTCCGGCTGCAACGGTCGGGACCAGTATCAATGCAGGAAATATGACATCGGTCTGCAGGTAGAAATATCGCGCGACATTGAAATAGGCATAGTGGAAATAGAGATTGAAATAGTTCTTCCGCACGAATGAGAACAGTTCCAGCAAGGTCGGCGGTTGCGCTCTTACGGTGTCATCCTCGCCATAGACCAGTTCCTTGCGGTATGCCGCCTCAACCCTTTGATTACGGAAGTAAAGGCCCGGCAACCTGATGCCTGCCATAGCCAGCAGCACCGTGCCGAATATCGACCAGAACAGTGCGGCAACAACCAAAGGTGCCGGTATCTGGCCGACGATCGGCAGTTCGGTGATGTAGGAACCGAGCCCGTAAAGGATCGGCAGAAAAGCTATCAGGGTCAGTACCGAATCCAGCGCATTGATGCCAAGCGCTTCCACTGTTTCAGCGAAGCGCATCGTATCTTCCTGTACACGCTGGGAAGCGCCTTCGACATGGCGAAGCCGCGCCCAGTTTTCGGTATAGTAGTCGTTCATCGCCGTACGCCAGCGGAAAATGTAGTGGCTGACGACGAAACGATTGATCACGGCGACGGTTATCCAGACCAGCACGATCGCCAGAAAATCGAACGTGCCCGAATAAAGCTGGCCGGCAGTAACGGTACCTTTCGTATCCCCGGTGAGCGCATCCTGAATGAGGTCAAAGAAGGGCCGGCGCCAGTTGTTGAGTGCAACGGAGGTCTGGACCGAAAAAGCCGCTACAAAGAGAATGAACGCCGAGACCAGCACCGACCATCGCTGCCAGGGGTGTGGCAGAAACATGAAGCTGAACGCAGCAAACAGCACAACACTAACAAGGTAAAAAAGATAGAACCACACCATATCCGGCGTGAAGAAGAAGCCTACCGAGGCGACTGCATCTGCCCCGTCCATTGGCGGAAGCCCGACAAGTCCGCCCCATTGGCTTGCGCCAATCCCATACCAGAGACCCATTGTGATTGTGGCCCAGGCCAAAACTGCCATGAAAAACAGTTTCGGCTTCGGAAAAAAGGAATGAAACACGGCGACTCCAGGATGATTGGTTTCAAAGCATCAAAGTATCTAGCGAGCTTTTTTACAAATGAAAGCGTTTCTGTACGAACGGATTTCACAAGCGCGTGCGAATGGAAAACCCGAATGCAGCCGCGATGAACAAGGCGCAAGATGCGGCGAGGCTTGCGAGCGTGAAATCACCTGTCCAGTCAGCAAGGTAACCAGCCACGAGCGGTCCAAGGATCTGGCCAAGCCCGAATGACGCCGTCATCAGCGCAAGCGCCCGTCGCGGCGCATCGGGAGCGAGGAGCCGTGCCGCCTGCAGTCCGTAGGCGGTGGCGGCAATGAAGGTCCCGCCGAACAGGATCGCACCAATCAGCGGCCCGGTGTAGCCGCCCAACGACACACTGGCAGCAACGCCGACGGCTTCCACGATCGAGGCTATGGCGAACGTCTTTGCCAGGCCCAGGTGTTTGACGGAAATTCCCCACAAATAGACAGACGGAAATCCTGCTACACCGGTCGCCAGCCACACAATGGCTTCAAAAACGCGGCCGCCATCGCCCTGTCTGACTATCGCAACAAGGAAGGTGGCCGTGACAATGTAGCCAAAACCGAAAAGACCGTAGGCAAGGATAATGCGGCGCAAATCCTTGTTGGCCGGAAGAGGCGGTTCGCGCTTCGACGGTCCACCGCTTTCAACGGGGCCGCGATCGATCGCAGCCGCCACGCATAAGAAACCGGCAACCGACATGATGGCAGACCACATCCATCCGACTGGCCAGGCAGAATAGGTAATCAGCAAACCTGCCGACATCAGGGACGAAGCCATGATGCCAAGACCGACGCCGCCAAAATGCAATGCTTGCAGATTGTTGCGGCCCTGTTCAGCCAGGTGGCTGAACACGATCGTCGAAAGGAACACCATGACGAAGGCGCTTGCGAGGCCGCCGAGGAACCGGATGAGCAGGAAAGCGGGAACGCTATCGTTCAGCGCCATTGCGGCGCACAGCAATGCGGATGCACCAAGGCTGGCCAGCATTATTGCGCGCTCACGGCCCGATGCCCAGCCACCGGACGCCAGAATGGCACCGGCGAGATAGCCGAGATAATTGGCGGACGCGATAAGCCCGGCATCGCCGGCCGATAGCCCCAAGCCGTCCATCATGACCGGAAGCAGGGGCGTGTATACAAAACGGCCGATGCCCATTGCGACGGCCATGCCGATCATGCCGCCTAGCGCAAACCGCTGGGGTGAGACTCTCGATGTTTTCATCGCGCGGACATTACCCGCATGAGGCGCTGCCACAAGTCAGAATCTTGCAAATACAGTTCGAATGTCCTGCCATAAAAAGCCCCGCCACCAGGGCGGGGCTTCTCGCATCGTTCGCAACAGAATTTATTCGCCGCGCTGCTCGGCCTTCAGCCCCTTGTAGGTAGAGTACATCATGGCAAGGAGCACGAAAGCGAATGGTATACCGGTCGCCACTGCCGCCGCTTGCAATGATCCAAGCCCACCGCCGAGCAGAAGGACAATTGCAACGAGGCCCTCGAAGATCGCCCAGAAAACACGCTGGGCAACCGGTGCATCCACCTTGCCGCCGGCTGTAATCGTGTCGATGACGAGCGAGCCGGAATCCGACGACGTGACAAAGAACACTATCACCAGCACGATGCCGACAAAAGACGCAAGCTGGGTCAACGGGAAGTCTTTCAGCATTTCAAAAAGCTTCGTCGACTGACCGGCGTCGGCAACAGCCTGGTTGCCCTGATTGACCACCTGCTCGATTGCCGCGCCGCCGAACGACGACATCCACACGATGCAAACGACCGTCGGGATGAGAATGACGCAGATGATAAATTCGCGGACTGTGCGGCCCCTTGATACGCGGGCAATGAACATGCCGACAAACGGCGCCCAGGATATCCACCAGGCCCAGTAGAAGGCAGTCCAGCCCTGCATGAAGTTGACGTCCTCACGCCCGAACGGATTGGAAAGAGGCAGCAATGTTCCAAGATAGGCAGCCGTGTTCTCAAAGATACCTGTGACGATTACGGCAGTCGGACCGAGCACGATAATGAACAACAGCAAGAGCATTGCCAGCAACATGTTCAATTCGGATAGCCTCTTAACACCGGCGTCCAATCCGGCAACGACAGACCCGAGAGCAACCGCAGTTATTGCCAGGATCAGGATGACCTTCGCCGTGCCGGTAATTTCGATACCAAACAGGTAGTTCAACCCCGCCATTGCCTGTTCGGCACCGAAACCCAGTGACGTGGCAAGTCCGAATAGCGTGGCGAATACGGCGAGCGTATCGATGATGTGGCCCGGCCATCCCCAGACCCGTTCGCCAAGGATCGGATAAAACGCGGAGCGCAGCGTGAGCGGAAGGCCACGGTTATAGGTAAAGAACGCAAGCGCCAGGGC